>NZ_JAWJYP010000021.1:0-57916 GCF_033063275.1 Nitrosomonas sp. Is37
TTAGAAAATTGCCTTTGCGGGTGCGGCGCGTAACATCAAAATCTGAAAAACTCATATAAATTACCCCAACAACATGATTTGATGAGTAATTATCCCATCTCATCAGCTAAATTTGTTTCTGACCGTGCAAAGTTCTCCCTTAGTGTCTGCTGCGTTCGTTGAGCGCACTATGCGGGGCGTCTCCGCTCACCGTGCCTCCATCACACGCAACACCGGCTGCCCGCTCACGTTTTTCAAGGGGAAATAGGAGCGGTGCGTGATCGGATCGACTGCTACGACATGTGCATTCGGTCCGAGCCTGCCTTCACCGATTTTTGTAACCTCCGCGTTTTTCACGCTGAACATTGAAACAATGCCAGCCTCCCCCGCAACGTAGAGGGTTCTTGAAGCCGTGTCGAACGCCAGCACATCGGATGCAACGGACGCAGAAGTGGAGATTGCAGCCAAGGCAGCCTACGCGCATGAGTTTATCGTTGACCTGCCGCAAGGTTATCAAACACATTTGGGTGATGCAGGTTTAGGATTGTCAGGTGGGCAGAAACAGCGAATTGCGATTGCTCGTGCCATTTTGGCCAATGCGCCGATTTTGTTGTTGGATGAAGCGACCAGTGCGTTGGATGCAGAAAGTGAATATTGGGTACAGCAAGCGCTATCACAGTTGATGGCGCATCATACCACGATAGCAATTGCACATCGCTTGAGCACTGTGAAATCAGCAGACAGGATCGCAGTTCTTAATCATGGACGTTTAGAAGCGCTAGGCACGCATGCGGAATTGGTAGCAACCAAGCGAACTTTATGCACGATTGGCAGCGCTGCAGTTTGACCTGAAATGAATGAGTGGTAGAGCACTGTAAGCTAATCTACCAGCTTTCATTGTTTTTTTCAGCTGCACTGGGACTGCAAGCTTCGCATGCAGGATCTTTTTTTAAGTTGATTGTTCGCCATTTCATTGTCAGCCCATCGAGTAAAAGTAAACGACCGCTAAGTGTTTCGCCAATGCCCAGCAAAACTTTGATTGTTTCTGCTGCTTGCGTGCAGCCGATGATTCCGGCTAAAGGTGCAAATACACCCATGACAGCACAATTGGGATCATTATCTTCGCCAGAAAGGGGAAAAAGACAATGGTAACAGGGATTGTCGGCATAACGCAGGTCAAATACGGAGACTTGTCCGTCAAAGCGCATAACAGCACCTGAGATCAGAGGTTTTTTTTGAATAATACAAGCCTGGTTGATGGCATGACGAGTGGCAAAATTGTCACTAGCATCTACCACTGCATCAGCAGAAGAAAGCAGATGTACCAGCATTTCTTCTGTTACCTGCTCTTGTAAGGTTATGATTTCGACCTCTGGATTGATATGGTGAAGAGTCCTTCGGGCAGAAGTCGTTTTAGGTTCACCAATAGCGTCGGTGTAATGGATGATTTGCCTTTGCAGATTGGTTAGGTCGACATTATCTTTGTCGCAGATAACGATTTTTCCGATACCACTAGCAGCAAGATAAAGCGCAGCAGGAGAACCCAGTCCCCCTGCCCCAACGATCAGTACACATGATTGCGTTAGTTTTTCTTGTCCCCTTACATCAATCTGAGGCAGCAAGATATGGCGACTATAACGCAATAGCTGACTGTCATTCACGATCCTCCCGCCTCACTTTTCAGCTATTGCATTGCTAAGGAATTAACTACTTTTCTTTGCAGTTTTTGTAGATTTTCTTTTTGTTTCCCCATCTTTCAGATGCTGAATGGCTCTGGTAAGCAAAAGATCATCACTAGAACCAAACTCAAGAGGGGTAGTTCTTTTCTTAGTGGTAGATTTTTTGTCTTTGGGTTTATCTTCCGATCCATTGGCTTTCTGTGAATCTGCATCAATTTTCATGACTTCATCAACTTTGTTACTACGCAGATGCCGACTAAGATCTGATTCACGCAATTGCCGGGATGCATCATCCGTTTCATCGATAATATCCGGCGTGATACCCTTAGCTTGAATGGATTGTCCGTTAGGTGTGTAGTACCGGGCTGTTGTCAGTTTAATTGCGGTATTGTTGCCAAGGGGCAGGATAGTCTGCACTGAACCTTTGCCAAATGTCTGAGTGCCCATGACGATGGAGCGTTTGTGATCCTGTAGCGCACCTGCAACAATTTCAGAGGCGGAAGCTGAACCCCCGTTTACTAGTGTGACCATGGGTACTGATTTAATTGCCGGTGGTAATCCTGTCAAATAATCTTTACCTGGTCCACGCAGATAATATTCAGGACTGGCCATGAGTCGCATTTTTGCATCGCTTGTGCGTCCCTCTGTATAGACGACGAGCGCATTAGTTGGAAGAAATGCTGCCGATACGGCCACAGCGCTGTTGAGTAATCCACCAGGGTCATTTCTTAAATCAAGCACTAACCCTTTCATGGGAATTTTGCTTTCCTTGAATAGCTTCTCAATTGCCTGGGCTAGATTTTCACCCGTATGTTCCTGGAATTGTGTGACTCGCAAATAACCATAGCCAGGCTCAACTAATTTTGCTTTAACGCTTTCAATTTTGATAATGGCGCGCACCAATGTGAATACCAGCGGCTCATTTTCACCTTCTCGAGCGATAGTAAGTGTAATCGAGGTATCAGGTTTGCCACGCATGCGTTTGATCGCCTCGTTAAGGGTCATACCTTTCACTGCAGTATCATCCAGTTTGATGATCAGATCACCTGTTTTGATACCAGCCCGAAATGCTGGCGTGTCTTCAATGGGTGAAATGACTTTGACCAAGCCATCTTCCATGGTAACCTGGATGCCGAGTCCACCAAATTCACCTTGGGTGCCGATTTGCAGTTCTTTATATTCTTCGCTGTCCAGATAGGCAGAATGCGGATCCAAGCCAACCAGCATGCCGTTGATGGCTTCAGTGATAAGTTTCTTATCATCGACTGGCTCGACATAATCGCTTTTAATGCGACCAAATACCTGGGTAAAGGCTCGTAATTCTTCGATTGGGAGAGGAGGCAATTCCGTTTTGAGTGCTTTATCAGCCACTGCGGAAAAGTTGAGACTGATCATTACTCCGGCAGCAACTCCCAAGAGGATTAAACTGAGTTTCTTTATAAAATTATGCATCACGTATTCTCCGCGCCTATCAACTTTACTATTTTTACCATAAATTTCATTCTGTTTTTACCCAAGTCAACGGATCAAATGGTTTACCCTGGTGTCGCAATTCAAAGTATAAACCTGATTCACGGTGACCACCGCTGTTTCCTACAGTGGCTATCGTATCGCCACTTCGAACTTGATCGCCAACACGTTTGTAAATAGCTTCATTGTAACCATAAAGACTCATATAGTTGTTGCCATGATCCAAAATCATAAGGTTACCAAATCCACGCAACCAATCGGCAAATACAACTTGTCCGCTCGCTATTGCTTTCACCTCATTGCCATTTTGGGAGCGAATAAATAATCCTTTCCATTTAATTCCTCCCTCCTGCCGTGGACTGTCAAAGCGGTTAACAAGTTCCCCTCTTATTGGTAATCGTAGTTGACCTTTGAGTGATGCAAATGAACGTCCGCTGGCAGAAGAATCAGGAAGTAAGCTGTTATGGAGCGAAGATTGGGAAGATTTATCCGTGACTGGGGGCGTAGACTTTTTTTGGCTAAGCAGTCTATCGATTTCTTTTACTAGATTAGACAACCGCTGCTCATCACTTTTGAGCTTGCTGATTTCTTGCTGTTGCTGGGTAATTTCTTCGGAAAGATTTGCTAGAATTTCTTCTCGTTTGATTTTTTCTTGTTCTAGTTGTTGCTTTCGTTTAGTTTGCTCAGTTTGAATTTTTACAATTTCTTCTTTTTTTGTGTGACTCTCGTGAGTTAATATGTCCAATTGTTCAAGCTGAGTACGTAAGGTATCAATATTTTCAGAGCGTGCTCGCTTGAGGTATCCATAGTAATGAAGATTGCGTGCTATTTGATTGGGATCTTGCTGTTTGAGCAGCAACTGCGTGTAATCTTGCTGTCCGTTTATGTATTGATAGTAAAGCATCTTACCGAGTTGCTCTTGCTGCATTTTAATTTCACTTTGAATTTGTTTAGATTGATCCAATAATTGATCAAGACTGTTATTGGCGTCAATCAGTTGCTGAGCAAGCATTAGCAATATTCGATTGGTTTTGCTAATAGTGCGTTCTGATTCGCGTAAAGCATCTGCTGCTTCAGTTTTAGATGTTTCCTTGCTTGCCAGATCTTTCTGTAAAGCTTTAATGCGATTTTGTAACTGCTTTAAGTCTTTGCTGGCTTGGGGGTTGGCATAAAGCTGGCCCGTGCATATGAGAGCTAAAAAAAACGTAATGATTTTGCGCAGTGTATCACTTCCATTGGAACACATGATTTATTTCAGATATATCGTGCACAATGTCTATGGGTGCACGATTTTCCAGATACGTTAAGTTAAACATCCGCTTTGGTCTGGTTTTTTACAGTTGATATGGCTTTTTCAATTTCAGCCAAGTTACCGAGATAGTAGTTGCGAATGGGTTTTAAGTTATCGTCTAGCTCATAAACCAGAGGAACGCCAGTAGGTATATTATAGTTAAGAATATCTTGATCTGAAATATTATCAAGATATTTAATGAGCGCTCGCAAGGAATTACCGTGCGCTACGATAATTGCGCGTTGCCCCGCTTTGATTTGCGGCGCAATAGTTTGGATCCAAAAAGGTAAAAATCTAGTGACTGTATCTTTGAGGCTCTCAGTCAGAGGAATATCCTGCTTGGATACATTGCTATAGCGAGGATCAAAACCGGGATAGCGTTTATCATCAATTGTAAGAGTTGGAGGCTGAATATCGTAGCCACGCCGCCATAGTAAGACTTGTTTTTCGCCATAACGAGTAGCTGTTTCTGCTTTGTTCAACCCTTGTAATGCGCCGTAATGCCGTTCATTTAATCGCCAACTAAGA
Organism: Nitrosomonas sp. Is37; assembly: GCF_033063275.1. Taxonomy (NCBI): domain Bacteria; kingdom Pseudomonadati; phylum Pseudomonadota; class Betaproteobacteria; order Nitrosomonadales; family Nitrosomonadaceae; genus Nitrosomonas; species Nitrosomonas sp. Is37. Next base: position 4,948 of record NZ_JAWJYP010000021.1, read on the forward strand.
TTAATTGGAACCCACATCTGATCCATTTGATCAAGTGTAATCCAAAGTGTGCGAATGGCACGTTTTAGCACTGAAGTATAAGCTACATCAAAAATAAATCCACTCTCTTGCAAGAGCCGACCAGCAGATCTGGCTTCTTCCTGTCCCCTTGGGGTTAAATCTACATCTGTCCAGCCAGTAAAGCGATTTTCTTTATTCCAAATGCTTTCTCCATGCCGCAGGAGAACGAGTTTTTTCATGTTGACCTTCAAAAGAAGAAGCGAGTAGTTTGTAAAAGCGATTGATGTACCACAATTTTATTATATTTTGACAAAGAACGCAGCATGTCCCTGTGATCTTCATTGTTTTTTGTTGTATTAAATTACTTTATAGTCATATAAAAATATTATTCCATTTTTGCTTAAGTGGTTATTAATATAGTCAAATTCTAATAAAAATCTTGAGGATAAAATTGTGTAAAGCATGTTGTGGATTATCAGCGTTTTCATGATGAGTTATTTTGCTATTATCGTCGCTGTCAGATTTTAGATTTTTTAAGAGATCGAGATTCTTGAATGTTACTTTGCTAAAATAATAAGTTATTAAAAACTGAATGACGAGAACTGGAACGGGCGCTTACTTATATGGAATCAACCTTTTTACAGGATAATGTTTTTTTTATTATTGCTGCTATGATGAGTGGCGGTATGTTGTTATGGCCAATGCTTTCACGCAATTCTGCTAAAGAAATAGATGCTCAGAGAGCAATCAGGCTTATTAATTACGAAGATGCGGTAATCCTTGATGTGAGGGATGATCGTGAATATGCTGAAGGTCATCCTCCGAATTCTAAACATATTTCTGTTGAGAGGATAGGGGATCGCTGGCATGAACTGGAGAAATTCAAGGACAGACCTATTGTTGTGATATTTCAACCTGGCCTACGTGCAGGTCATGCTGGTGCAGTTTTACGTAAAAATGGCTTCAAGAAGGTTTACAATCTTAGCGGTGGTATCGATACATGGCGACGAGAAAATCTTCCAATGGTAAAAGATCGCTAAAATGGGTAGAAAGTGAATATGGCAAAGGTAGTCATGTATGTATCAGGTTTTTGTCCTTATTGCGCGATGGCGGAGAAATTGCTGCGATCCAGAGGTGTTGAGGAAATTGATAAAATCAGAGTTGATTTACATCCCGATCAACGTACTGAAATGATCAAAAAAACTGGGCGACGCACCGTACCTCAAATCTATATTGGGGAAACCCACATAGGAGGCTATGATGATCTTGCGCGACTCGATCAGCAAGGGGGAGTCATAAAACTGTTATCAACCTGATTTTTTAGTGATGCTCTATCGTTTAATAATCTTTATTATCAATTATTCCAATTAGAATCTAATATGAGTGAGCAACAACCTGTATTTGCCATTGAGAAAATTTATGTCAAGGATCTTTCCCTTGAAATTCCAAATGCACCGCATATTTTTCTTGATCGGGAGGTTCCTGAGATTAACTTACAGCTAAGTACTCAAGATACATGTATTGAGGGAGATATATACGAAGTTATGTTGACGATCACTGTTACTTCTCGAATTAAGGAGAAAACCATGTTTCTGGTTGAGGCTCAACAGGCTGGGATCTTTCGGATACGTAACGTGCCGGGAAATGATATTGATCCTGTACTGGGGATCGTATGTCCAAATATTTTATTTCCTTATTTGCGTGAAACTGTGTCGGATACGGTGGTGCGCGCAGGATTTCCTCCAGTCATCCTTAATCCAGTCAATTTTGAAGTCATTTATCATCAGAAAAAGCAGCAGGCTGAATCAAAAACCGAGATGACTCAAAAAACATCTGAAACAGAAAGCGTCCATTAAAAGGAGGTTCACTTGCTACAAAGAAGGGGCTTGATCGAAAGTTTCTTTCTGTTTTTTTTGCTTATTTTCCCGTGTTGGAGTGTGGCTGCAGAAACAGAATTTTTTTCTGTCTCAGAGAATGCTGTCATAATGTATGACGCTCCTTCGCTGAATGCTGAAAAATTATATGTAGTAAGTCTTCATCTACCGCTAGAAGTAATAGCGAAAGTTGAGGGATGGGTGAAAGTACGCGATAGTAGTGGTGGGGTTGCGTGGGTAGAGAGAAAATTTCTAAGTGATAAGCGCTTTGTTATTGTGACTGCTCCATTAGCTGATGTATATCAGTCGCCAGATGTTCATTCGCCCTTACTTTTTCAGGCCCAAAAAAATGTGGTTATAGAATGGTTAAGCTCCGATGTTGCCGACTGGGTTAAAGTACGTCATCGTGACGGTCAGATTGGTTATATCAGATCTAATCAGGTCTGGGGCTTATGAATATTGCCATATTAGGAGCAGGTGCCTGGGGCACAGCCCTGGCCATCAATCTTTCAGTAAATCATCAGGTCACATTGTGGACGAGAGATCAGAACCAGTTGGCTGAGCTTTTAGCGCAGCGGGTCAATCGACGCTATCTTCCTGATTTATTTTTACCTGATTCCTTGAAATTGACATCAGAGCTTGAGCTTGCTGTCAAAACTGCTGAATTTATTCTGATTGCTGTTCCTGTTGCTGGATTGCGTGAGTTATTGCAAAAAATTAGAGTAATAAGTAAAGCATTGCCAATAATTCTTGGATGTAAGGGGTTTGAGGCGCAATCGGCGTTGCTGCCTCATCAAATAGTGCAGGAAGTTTATTCTGAAACAGCGCCCTGTGGTATTTTATCAGGCCCAAGCTTCGCACAAGAAGTAGCGCAAGGATTACCTACAGCACTAACATTAGCATCAGATGACGATCAGTTTTCTAAATATATTATTGGTAAAATTCACACAACTTGCTTACGTATTTATTCGAGCAACGATGTGGTTGGTGTAGAAACCGGTGGAGCTATAAAGAATGTTATTGCAATTGCCACTGGGATTTCTGATGGATTAAAACTGGGCAATAATGCACGGGCAGCATTAATAACACGTGGTTTAGCAGAAATTACGCGTCTGGGCGTGGCATTGGGTGGCTGCAGAGAGACATTTATGGGATTAGCCGGCATTGGTGATCTGATTTTAACTTGCACGGGTGACATGTCGCGTAACCGCCAAGTAGGGATGCTGTTAGCTGCTGGCCAATTGCTACCTGATATTTTACAGAAAATCGGTCATGTAGCAGAAGGAGTGCATACTGCACGAGAGGCGGAGCGAATGAGTCGACACTTAAAGATCGAGATGCCCGTGACACAAGCAGTATGTAGTATTATTTATGATGGTGTGCCTGCTGAAATGGTAGTTAAGAAAATTCTCGAACGTGAACCGAGAACAGAGTTTGATTGATAGTGCTTATAATATGCCTATAGGTGTTGAGTAAATTTTAAATTCTGGCGGTAATCATCTCTTTTTTTAAATGTGATTTTGTCGAGTTTAGCTCCTTGGGCCTGATGTGCTGTTCTTAAGAGATAGTCTCTATATTTTCTGGATAAAAATACCCAAAAAAAAGAAATTTTAAGGTAATGACTTGACCAGGCGCAAATGGCTTGATATAAGGGCGTTTGCAGAACTTTTTGTTTGTGATTTAACTACCACTAACCCAATAACGCACAAGGGGAATTAAATGAACAAATCTGATCTTATCGATGCCATTGCAGAGTCTGCTGGTATTTCTAAAGCATCTGCAGGAGATGCATTAAATGGTGCGCTATCTGCGATTAAATCTGCGCTTAAAAAGAATGAAAGTGTCACCTTAGTTGGTTTTGGAACCTTTAAAATAGGAAAAAGAGCTGCACGTACTGGTCGCAATCCCCGTACTGGAGAAGTCATAAAAATCAAAGCAGCAAAAGTACCAAAATTCACCGCTGGTAAAGCACTCAAAGATGCGGTAAACTAAGCGTTATCTTACAGAGCAAGGTTGGGTGCTTAGCTCAGCTGGTAGAGCGTCGCCCTTACAAGGCGAATGTCGGCGGTTCGATCCCGTCAGCACCCACCAATCAGCGAGCAAGAGTTAGGTTTTTTATAGGTTAGGAGTGGTAGTTCAGTTGGTTAGAATACCGGCCTGTCACGCCGGGGGTCGCGGGTTCGAGTCCCGTCCACTCCGCCAACTCCTTATTAAGGGCGAGCTTAAAATAGTATATTAGTGTAGCCTTCCTTCTCATTTTTTACTTCACTGGGTTTTAGCTGTGTTTGATTTTGTTCATCAAAAAAAGATCATCGTTCAGGTTATTCTGTTACTAGCTGTGTTGCCATTTATGTTTTGGGGTGTGCAGTCGTATCGTACTGATGGTCAAGAGAGCTATGTCGCAGTTGTTGAAGGTGAAGAGATTCCGCGAAGAGAATTTGAACAAGCGCTTAGGAATCAACATGAGACCATGCGTAATATGCTAGGGGATAAATTCGACAGTACCATGTTTGATAATCCTCAGATGCGCTTGGCAGTATTAGAAAGTTTGATTCAGAAAAAATTGCTAAAACGCGAAGCAGCCAATGTAGGATTAACTGTTTTGGATTCACAATTAGCACGCGAGATTCAGAATATTTCAGCTTTCCACGAGGATCAAAAATTTTCTTATCAGCGTTATGAGGAGTTGTTGCGCCGTCAGGAAATGACGCCAGCAATGTTTGAATTACGTGTGGTAGCTGAGATTATGCAGCAGCAATTATTGGAAGCGATTACCAGAAGTGCAATGATTCCAGACATTGTAACCCGGAATGTAGCTCACTTAAGTGAAGTGAAGCGTGAAATAAATCAAGTTAAGATTGAGCCGCAACATTTCGTATCGCAGATTACCCCGGATGAAGCGGCAATACAGTCTTACTATGATAATCATCAAGCAGATTTTCTTCTGCCCGAGCGAGTGCGCATTGAATATTTGGTATTGTCTTTAGAAGAATTGACTCAGCAAGAAGAAGTTACAGCAGATGAAATTAGAAATTATTTTGATGAACATCAAAGTGAGTTCGGTCAAGAAGAACAGCGAAAAGCCAGTCATATTTTAATCACTGTTCCTGCAACAGCTTCTGATGATGAAAAAGCCACGGCACGCGATAAAGCGGAGAATTTACTGGCGCAATTAAAAGTAGAGCCAGAGAAATTTGCTGAACTGGCAAGCGAGAATTCGGAAGATCAAGGCTCAGCAAAAGTAGGAGGAGATTTAGGTTTCTTAGGACGTGGTATATTGGTTAAGGAATTTGAAGATGAGCTATTTCAAATGCAGCCTAATGAAATTCGGGGTCCTGTTGAAACAGCTTTTGGCTTTCATATCATTAGACTTTCTGAAATAAAACCAGCGAAGATAGCATCCTTGGAAGAAGTAAGAGATGATATTGAGCAGATTTTGAAACGCCAGAAAGCAGCAAGCAGTTTTGGTAAAATTGCGGAAGATTTCAGCAATATAGTATACGAGCAAAGTGATTCTTTGCAGTCAGCTGCAGAAAAATTTGGCTTGCCAATAAAGCAAAGTGGGTGGATCGATAAAAAATCGAAGGAGCCTGCAATCGTTACTAATGAAAAACTGCTGCAAGCAATTTTTTCAGACGATGTAATTAACGATAAACGCAATACAGAAGCGATAGAAGTCATGTCTGATACTTTAGTTTCTGCCAGAGTATTGGAGCACAAATCAGCGGCGATTCAATCATTAGATGTGGTCAGAGATGAGATCATCGATCGCGTTAAGAAACAGCTTGCCGCTGAACTGGCTGAACAAGAAGGCAGAGCAAAACTAGCTCAATTACAGGCTGGTGAGGATGCCTTAGTTTCATGGGATGATGCTAAAGAGGTATCTTATATGCGACCCCAAGGAATGGAGATAGATACTTTGCGTACTATTTTCCAGACAGAAATTGGTAAATTACCAGCTTATACAGGTATAACGGGATCAGACGGAAGTTTTAATCTGATCCGTATTAATCGTGTTATTGAACCAGTATCTTTGGATAAGGCTCAATACCAAGTTTTTAGTAATCAGTTAAAACAGATGATTGTTCAGGAGGAATTATCATCGTATCAGCTTGGCCTCAGGCAGCGATACGATGTTAAAATCCGAGAAGAAAGCTATTGATAATGTAATAGATTATTATTCCTCAAGATCAAAAGCGATTGTATTAAATCCGGCATCAACATAAGTAATTTCGCCCGTAATACCACTGGCTAAGTCACTACAGAGAAAAGCAGCGACATTACCAACTTCCTCAGTTGTAACGTTTCTTCGTAATGGCGCAACTTTCTCAGCATATCCCAGCAGCTTACCAAAACTGGCTATGCCAGATGCCGCCAGTGTTTTAATCGGCCCCGCTGAGATCGCATTTACGCGTATACCTTTTTTACCTAGACTGGAAGCCATAAAACGTACATTTGCTTCCAGACTGGCTTTAGCCGGGCCCATTACATTGTAACTTGGCATAACGCGGACAGCGCCCAGATAACTGAGCGTTAGAAGTGCGGCATTTCTTCCTTCCATTAATGCCAAACCAGCTTTTGCTAATGCTGCAAAGCTATAAGAGCTGACTTCATGAGCAATATTGAATGCTTCACGATTAACGCTTTCAAGATAATCACCCGCTAATGCTTCGCGTGGCGCAAATGCGATAGAGTGTACAATACCATCCAATCCATCCCACTCTTTGGCCAAATCTGTAAAGCATTGATTAATTTCTTCATCATTTCTGACATCGCAACGAAACAGCAAATGGCTGTCAAAATCACCAATCAGTTTTGCAACGCGATCCCTTACATCTTCTCCTTGAAAAGTAAAGGCAAGTTGTGCACCTTCGCGCTTCATGGCTTTGGCTATACCATAAGCGATAGATCGATTGCTGAGTAGTCCGGTGATGAGGATACGTTTATTGTCTAGAAATCCCATAATATGTTTTTCTCCTAGTCGAATCTGGAATTATAACCTAAGGATTATGATAAAGAGGAGTGTGGCGAAAACAGTCAGATTGCCGCAAGGTATAGATTGTCTTTATCTTATTTTCTACTCTACATCTTCTGCGAAAATAGCATGAAATATAAGCTGAATAATGTAGATACAGTATCCCATCGTCTATACTTATGCTGAAATTCATTTCCCTACAGTGATATGATTAAATGTTTTTCCATTCCAGATCTCTAGTTTCTTTTTTAAAGGGTTCCTCAGGATGAATCCACTTATTGTTTTGATTTTATTTCTGACGGCCTGCAGTGGGACTATATGGAATAATCCCTATCCAAGCGGTGATTCCGGTAAAAATATTCTTTACAATGCATTCGCTGAACGTCCCAAACATCTTGATCCCGTTCAATCATATAGCTCTAATGAAATTTTGTTTACTGCTCAGATATACCAACCTCCTTTGCAGTACCATTATTTGAAACGTCCGTTTACACTTATCCCGCAGACAGTAAACAAAATGCCAGTCGTGCAATATTTTGACGAGCAAGGGAATCTTTTACCAACTGATAATGAAAGCGCTGACATTGCGTATTCCGTATATGAGCTTTCTCTTAAGCAGGGTATCTTTTATCAACCTCATCCGGCATTTGCTAGGGGTGATCAGGGAGAGTTTCTCTATCATGATCTGACTCGAGAGGATTTACAAAGAGTTTTCAAGCTTGCTGATTTTTCTCAAATGAGTACACGGGAATTGTTGGCAGAAGATTATATTTATCAAATCAAACGACTGGCACATCCAAGACTGCATTCGCCCATATTTAGTTTAATGGCAGATTATATCGTCGGTCTGAGGGAATATGCCGAAACATTGAGAAAGGAAGCTGGTGCTACTCCTAAGGATTCGCACCTTGATTTGCGCGATTTTCCATTAACAGGAGTTGAGAAGGTAGATGATTATACTTATCGTATCAAAATAAAAGGTAAGTATCCCCAATTCATGTATTGGTTGGCAATGCCATTTTTTTCACCTATTCCCTGGGAGGCAGATCGCTTTTACGCCCAAGCAGGGCTTGCAAAAAAAAATATAACCCTGGATTGGTACCCCATAGGGACTGGACCTTACATGCTTACAGAGAATGATCCTAATCGAATCATGGTCCTGGAAAGAAATCCAAATTTTCATGGAGAGCTTTTTCCATCTGAAGGTATGCCTGAGGATGAAGAAAAGGGGTTATTGGAAGATGCCGGTAAACCGCTTCCCTTCATAGACAAGGTTATATTTAGTCGCGAGAAGGAAAATATTCCGCGTTGGAACAAATTTCTCCAAGGTTATTATGATGCTTCGGGGATTGGTTCTGACAGTTTTGATCAAGCAGTACAATTCTCAGGACAAGGCGAGGCAACGGTTACTGAAGCAATGATGGCGCAAGGGATACGATTGGAGACAGCCGTAGCACCTTCTACTTATTATATCGGATTCAATATGCTGGATTCGGTTGTGGGAGGCCGTAGTGAGCAAGAAAAGGAATCTGCCCGTAAATTACGACAAGCAATTTCAATAGCTGTGGATTATGAAGAATATGTCTCGATATTTGCCAATGGTCGAGGTATTCCTGCACAGGGTCCTATTCCACCCGGAATTACGGGTTATCGAGAAGACAAGGAGGGAGTTAATTCAATTGTCTATAAATGGCAAGATGGAAAGGTGCAACGCAGAACCATTGAAGAAGCAAAGAGGTTGTTGGCGGAGGCTGGTTATCCTAACGGAATAGATAGTAAGACTGGTACACCACTTGTATTGTATTACGATGTGACAGCGCGCAGTGCCGATGACAAATCAATACTTGACTGGATGCGTAAACAGTTTAGAAAAATTAATATCCAGCTAGTCGTTCGGAGCACTGACTATAATCGGTTTCAGGACAAGATACGCAAGGGTAATGCTCAGATTTTTGAGTGGGGTTGGAATGCAGATTACCCTGATCCAGAAAACTTTCTGTTTCTACTGTATGGTCCTCAGGGGAAAGCTGGCAATAATAGCGGAAATAATGCTGCTAATTATGATAATGCCGAATATAACCGATTGTTCGAGCAGATGGAAAAGATGGAAGATAGTCCAAAACGGGAACAAATCATCGCTCGTATGGTTGAGATCCTGCGCCAGGATGCACCGTGGCTGTGGGGGTATCATCCGAAAGATTATGCTTTGTATCATGCCTGGTACAAAAATGTAAAAACCAATAAATTATCTTATAACAACATGAAATATTTACGTATTGACCCTGTTTTGCGTGAGCAAGAACGGCGTGAATGGAATGAACCGGTGATATGGCCAATTGGAACGGCGGTAACTGTGCTTGCCTTAAGCCTTATTCCTGGAATCATTGTCTATCGTCGCAGACAACGAACTGTCGGGCTCAGGGGAGCAATTGCATAAACTGGAATAATGCTCAAGTCGCTATGCTTAATTACATTATTAGACGTATTCTTTATGCAATCCCAATTTTAGTGGGGGTTAATCTCATCACTTTCACCTTGTTTTTTGTAGTTAATACGCCTGATGATATGGCGCGGATGCATCTAGGAATTAAGCATGTGACTGATGAGGCAATTGTAAAGTGGAAACAAGAACATGGTTATGACAAGCCTTTGCTGTATAACACGGAAGCTGAAGGTGTTGCAAAACTGACAAGCACCATTTTCTATGAAAAATCGATCGCAATGTTTGTATTTGATTTCGGTCATGCTGATGATGGGCGCGATATTGCACATGAAATCAAATCACGGATACTGCCTAGTCTGGCCATTGCGCTGCCAGTATTTTTATTGGGATTGCTAACTTATATTACTTTTGCGCTGATTATGGTTTTTTTTCGCATGACTTATATAGATTTCTGGAGTGTCGTATTGTGTGTGGCGCTCATGTCGATTTCAAGTTTGTTTTATATTATTGGCGGCCAATTTCTTGTCAGTAAGTTATGGCATTTGGTGCCTATTTCTGGTTATGGTAGTGGTCTGGATGCGGGTAGGTTTTTGCTATTACCTGTTATCATTGGGGTGGTGAGTAGTGCTGGAGCGAATGTGCGCTGGTATCGCACAATTTTTCTGGAAGAAATGAATAAGGAGTATGTTCGAACTGCACGCGCCAAAGGTTTGCCAGAAAGCATTGTGTTATTCAGGCATGTGCTAAAGAATGCCCTGATTCCAATTTTCACGGGTGCGGTGGTAGTGGTTCCATTATTGTTTCTTGGCAGTCTGATTACTGAATCATTTTTTGGCATACCAGGATTGGGAAGTTATACCATCGAGGCAATCAATTCGCAGGATTTTGCTGTGGTGCGAGCCATGGTGTTTCTGGGCTCATTACTTTATATCGTAGGTCTGATATTAACCGATATATCCTATACTCTGGTGGATCCAAGAATCAGGCTGGAGTAATATGTGTGATGAATTCTGTATCTATGTTTCTTGGAACGCTATCTGCCTAATAATCAACGGGTATAGGATCAAGGCTGCGCCAGAGATACCAGGTTGCTACCGAACGCCAGGGTCGCCAGTTTGTCGCAATTGTCTGTAATCTATTCTTCTCAACTGGTTGATTTGCGTTGTAGTGAATACTCACAGCTCGTTGCAATCCAATGTCAGCTAAGGGTAGTACATCTGGTCGCTGCATGTAAAAGATCAGAAACATTTCTGCAGTCCAGCGACCAATACCCTTTATCTGGATGAGGTGAGCAATGAGTGCCTCATCATTCATTTTTTGCCAAACTGTTTCGTCGTATCCACCATTTATGAATCGCAAGGATAAATCTTGCAGATAACTTATTTTCCTAGCAGATAAACCGCATGCTCGTAATGTACCTGGATCGATGCTGTGCAGACTCTCAGGTGTAATTTTGGACAAGGTGTCAGCTAGTTTCTGCCATACACTTGCTGCAGCTTTGACTGAAATCTGCTGACCAATAATGGCGCGAACCAGGGTAGTAAAAGCGTCTCCACGTGAATGAAGTGTTGAGTCGTTATACTGACTAACAAGTCGTTGCATGACGGGATCCCTTTTCGCTAAATCATCCATCGCTTGCTGCCAGAATGTGGGCGCCTTACGTTGTTCTTCCTTCAATAAAACCATCCTTCGCGGTATTTGCGTTTGGTAGTTAAAAGCAATTGGCTAATTATTCATTTTACATGATATGCCATCGATATTAATTGGCAATTTATCCTCAAAATCACGTCTATCTTATTTATTTTTAAGGCCTTGCAGGCCTTGCTTGCCCCCTTTTAAGTCTTTGTCACAAAAGTGAAAAGTGCATATTTTTCTACTTGACTGCCCTCATTTTTTTGATTAGAGTGGCGAAAAGTGGAATAAAGGGTATTAAAGTGGGAGATGGTGGAAAATATTTGGAATAAAGCGTGAGCTTTCAATAAAAATAAAGGGATGGCATGTTTCGTGGCGTTACACAACTGTGCTTGGATAGCAAAGGTAGATTTGCGGTGCCTGCGAAGTACCGTGAGGAGTTGTCATCCAGTTGTGCCGGAAATTTAGTGATTACTGCTGATCCTTCAAGATGTTTACTGATTTATCCCCAGCCTGCCTGGGAACCTATAGAAAAAAAACTGAATAGTCTTTCTAGTTTTAATCCTCAGAGTCGTAGTTTGCAGCGTCTTATCGTGGGGAACGCCTGCGATGTTGAGATGGATAGTGTTGGACGGATACTTGTCGTGACGCCATTACGCCAGTTTGCTGGTTTGATCAGGGATATTGTATTGGTTGGTCAGGGTGAGAAATTTGAGTTGTGGGATGCTGAAAAATGGAATCAAGAAATTGAGGGAGCGCTTGTATACAAAGATGGCAATATGCCGCCCGAGCTGGAAGGTTTCTCATTGTAACGCTGTGGTATTGCTGTGCATTTACCAGTTCTACTAAATGAAGCCGTTGATGCGTTAGCAATCAAAACAGATGGAGTTTATGTAGATGGCACATTTGGGCGTGGTGGACATAGTCGTTTGATTTTATCCAGATTGGGTAAAAAGGGTCGTTTGATTGCATTTGATAAAGATTTGGCTGCGATCAAAGCGGCAGAGACGATTGATGATAAGCGATTCAGTATAAGGCACAGCAGTTACGTCAAGATACGAGATGAATTGCTCGCATTAAAAGTGGAGCGGGTAGATGGTGTGCTCCTGGATCTCGGGGTGTCATCTTCTCAATTGGATGAAAGCGCACGTGGATTTAGTTTTCGCTCGGAAGGACCGCTTGATATGCGGATGGATACCAGCCGTGGAGAAACAGCAGCAGAGTGGCTTAATTCTGTTACAGAATCACAATTAGAAGAGGTAATTAGAAGCTATGGTGAAGAACGGTATGCTAAGCAGATTGCAAGAGCAATTGTTATGGCCCGAGCACAGCATCCCATTTCTACCACGATTCAACTTGCCGAAATTGTGGCAGCGGTCGTGCGTACGCGAGGGCATCAGTGGGAGGGTAAGCAGCATCCGGCGACGCGCACTTTTCAAGCGATACGGATATATCTTAATCAAGAACTTGAAGAATTGTCGTTAACTTTGCCGCAATGTGTAGATCTATTAAATCCTGGAGGGCGGCTGGTTGTTATCAGTTTTCATTCGCTCGAGGATCGTATAGTAAAACGTTTCATGCGCACAGAAGCGAGTTCAGACAGGTTGCCGCACAAACTTCCTTTGCGTGATAAGGAAGTGAAAGAGTTAAGTAAACAGCGGTTGCGATTAGTAGGTAAGGCATTGCGGCCGAGCGCACAGGAAATAGCGGTTAATCCGCGAGCGAGAAGCGCGGTCATGCGTGTGGCAGAAAGAATCATGATTAATGGGTAATTATATGATTAAACTGAATATTTATCTGACTGTGATTCTTATTGTTTGTGGGTTAGGCATCGTCACCTCGCAGCATGAGGCACGTAAGCTTTTTATATTGCTGGAGAAAGAGCAGGAGTTGGCTGATCAATTGGCCATAGAATGGAATCAGTTGCTACTTGAGCAGAGGACATGGGCGATGCATGGACATGTTGAAAAAATTGCCAGAGGGAAGCTTGACATGATTGTGCCAGCACCCCAAAGCATTCGAGTTATTTTGCCCGATCATGCCTCAAATCGGTCCTATTCTAAGGAGCTTCCTTGATCATGAGACACGATCCTGCATCGTCTTTGGCTTTACCTCTATGGCGTTCACGATTGCTGATAATGCTATTGCTGTTGGGTTTGGTCGCACTGGCAGGGCGCGCTATTTACTTGCAAGGACTGAATAAGGATTTTCTTCAACAGCAAGGGCAATCACGCTACAGTCGTATCGTGGAATTGAATGCGCAACGGGGAAAAATAACAGACCGGCATGGTGAGATACTAGCGATCAGTGCACCAGTAAAATCTGTTTGGGCCGATCCGCAAAAAGTAAACGCTACACCGGAGCAATTACAGGCATTAGCTCAATTGCTCGAAATGGATGTGGCAGACTTACATAAGCGAGTTCTTGATCAGGATAAGAGATTTGTTTATCTAAGGAGACAGTTATCACCGGAAATGGCGTCTGGTGTAGCTAATTTGAAAATAGCCGGTGTATATGTTAAGCGGGAATTTTATCGGTATTATCCAACAGGTGAAGTGGCTGCCCACATTCTTGGTTTTACTGACATAGATGGGAAGGGGCAGGAGGGTGTGGAGCTGGGATGGGAGGATATCCTTACAGGTGAGCACGGTAGTCGTCGCGTAATCAAGGACCGTATCGGGCGCATCATAGAGAGTGTCGAGAAAATTCGCTCGCCCAGACCTGGCGAAAATTTGGCATTATCGATTGATAGTAAAATACAGTATCTTACTCATCGAGAATTAAAGCGAGCAGTTAAAGCTAATCAAGCTAAGGCGGGAAGTGTTATTGTGCTGGATGTACAGACAGGGGAAGTGCTGAGCTTAGCCAATTATCCCTCATATAACCCTAACCAGCGATCAAGTATACGGCCTGGAACAACCCGTAATCGGGCGTTAGTTGATGTCTTCGAACCGGGCTCGACACTAAAGCCATTTGCTGTCGCTGTTGCGATGGAGATAGGCAAGATTAATCCTGATACGTTGTTTCATACATCTCCAGGTATCCTTAAGATAGGAAACGCTACCATACGTGATGTCCGTAATAAAGGAACAATTTCCGTATCACAAGTTATCCAGGAATCAAGTAATGTAGGTGCAGCAAAAATTGCTTTGATGTTACCTCCTAAGACATTGTGGGAAATGCTGAGTCGTTCTGGTTTTGGTATGCCAACGGGAGCGAACTTTCCGGGAGAAGTAAACGGTAGACTGCGTCCTTATCATAAGTGGCGACCAATCGAGCAGGCTACTATGTCCTATGGCCATGGAATATCAGTCAATTTAATGCAATTAGCACGCGCATACACTATCTTTGCTGCTAGCGGGGAGCTAAAACCTATATCGCTATTGAAACAGGATACTCCACCTGTTGGTCAGCAAGTAATTTCACGTGAAACGGCGCTGGCTATGAGTAGAATGCTGGAGACAGTAGTACAGCCTGGCGGTACTGGATTACAAGCCAGAGTCAATGGTTATCGGGTTGCTGGCAAAACAGGAACAGCGCATAAGCCATTGGAAGGTATGAAAGGTTATGCGAAAAACCGATATATCTCTACATTTGTTGGTTATGCGCCAGTATCTAATCCTCGTCTGGTCGTTGCAGTCATGATTGATGAACCTTCGGCGGGACAATATTACGGAGGGGCGGTGGCAGCCCCCTTATTCAGTCAAGTGATGTCGGGTGCTTTGCGACAATTGCGTGTTCCACATGATGCGCTTGGCAATATTGTAACTTCTCCCTTGCCTGTTAAGCTGGAGAGTGAAGGATGACACCAGGACCAATGAGGAAATCGGATGCAAATTTTGCAACCAGACTTCTCAGTCAACTTGGAGTGCCAGTGGAGCGTTTAACAGCAGACAGTCGTAAGTTGAAACCAGGCGATACCTTTCTTGCTTATGCCGGTGAGAGATATGATGCACGCAAAGATATTCCTCAGGCTATTGCAGTAGGCGCCAATGCTGTGATTTGGGAGAAGAATCAATTTACATGGGATCCTCTTTGGAAAATACCTAATTGTGCTGTATCAGGATTGCAAGCCAAGGCTGGGATGATTGCCAGTCATGTTTATGGATATCCCTCGCGAGAATTAGGGCTGGTAGGCATTACTGGCACTAATGGTAAAACTTCATGTAGTCATTGGTATGCTCAGGCAATGACAACCCTGGGGAAAAAAACGGCAGTTATTGGCACGTTAGGAAATGGATTCTTAGGCTCACTAAAGCAGCCGGTAAATACGACACCAGACGCAGTGTCGCTCCAAGCGGAATTGGCAAAGATTTTACAAAATGGTGCAGAGGGTGTGGTGATGGAGGTTTCATCCCATGGTCTGGTACAGGGGCGAATTAATGGTGCTGAGTTTGCCGTAGCAGTGTTTACTAATTTATCACGTGATCATCTTGATTATCATGGCAGCATGGATGCCTATGCTGCCGCTAAAGCAAAATTATTTTTCTGGCCAACACTCAAATGCGCGGTATTAAATCTAGATGATGTACTGGGTTTGGAGTTGTCTCAACAGCTTGTACACAAAAATATGCAAGTAATTGGATATGGATTTAACCAACCAGACAATATGGGGAGATACCCACAAAATTTGAGGATATTGCGAGGAAGAAACCTTAAGGCGAATATCGATGGACTGGAGTTTGATGTTGAGTTTGAAGGGCAACGGGAAAATTTGAGAGCTCATGTCACGAGCAGATTTAATGCTTCGAATTTGTTGGCTGTCTTGGCTACTATGCTTGCGAATGAAGTTGGTTTCCATGAGGCGGCAGCGGCATTATCACAGATTAAACCGATCGCGGGTAGAATGGAGAGGTTTGGCGGAGGCGATCAACCCGTGGTAATCGTTGATTATGCACATACTCCGGATGCTCTGGAGAAAGTGTTGATGGGATTGCGAGAAACGGTTTATAGCAGCCAAGTTAGAAATAAATTCGATTTAAGAAAGCCGAAACTGATCTGTGTATTTGGTTGCGGGGGTGATCGGGATCGAGGGAAACGCCCTTTAGCAGGTGAAATTACCACAAGGCTTGCTGACGAAGTCATCATTACCAGCGATAATCCACGTAGTGAAGACCCCCGTGCCATCATAAACGAGATAGTAGCTGGTATCTCACATCACAATTACTCAATTGAAGAAGATCGTACATCAGCGATTTATCAGGCTATACATAATGCGCGCAAAGGTGATGTAGTGCTGATTGCTGGCAAAGGATCTGAAGCATATCAGGAAATCGATGGACAAAAATTTCCGTTTGATGATCGTGAAATTGCGCAACAAGTACTACATGACCTGGCCGACCTGAAATTGCAGGCGCAGAGATGTTGACAGTACAAGAAGCTGCGTGCGCCCTAGCCGCAGGGTGGAATGGTGAAAATGTTTTATTCACAGGTGTGAGCACCGATAGTCGAACTATCAAGCATGGTGACCTATTTGTGGCATTATCCGGCGAAAGATTCGATGGTCATCAATTTATTGCCAGCGCAATAGATCAAGGAGCAGTTGCTGTCTTAGTAGGAAAAAAGACTGATATTGGAAGATCTCTATCAGGATTTGGTTGGATACAAGTCTCTGATACTCGATTAAGTTTGGGGCAATTATCTGCTTATTGGCGCACGCGTTTTTCATTGCCACTCGTGGCAGTTACTGGAAGTAATGGTAAGACAACTGTCAAGGAAATGATTGCCTCCATTTTTCGTAAGGCAATTATGGCTGAGACCGATGAAATCAATTCGACTTCAGATAAAGTGCTGGCAACTATCGGTAACCTCAACAATGATATTGGTGTGCCACAAATGCTGTTAAGGTTGCGCGAGCAACATGCATATGCCGTGATTGAAATGGGTATGAATCACGCTGGGGAGATCGCTTATTTAACCCGGTTGGCTAAACCAACTGTAGCAGTTATTACGAATGCTGGTGCAGCTCATATTGAAGGACTTGGTTCGGTAGAAGCGGTTGCGCGGGCCAAGGGTGAAATCTTTGAGGGATTGAGTGATAGGGGTGTGGCCATTATCAATGTAGATGATGATCATGCTTCACTATGGCGCAGACTAGCAGAAAACAGGCATATCATTGATTTCGGTTTGAATGGCTCTGCACAAGTAACTGCTTTTTACCAATCTGATTCTTCCAAAAGTAGGTGGGTGCTGAAACTTCCTGACGGAAGTGAGGAGATACGATTACAAGTACCCGGTCAGCATAATATTTACAATGCCCTGGCAGCTGCAGCGACGGCGGTTGCTGTCGGTATTGATAAACAGACGATTGCAGCAGGATTACAAGCGTTTCGTGGCGTGCAGGGGCGTCTGCAAAAGAAACTTGGCTTGCACAAAGCAACTTTGATTGATGACACATATAATGCCAACCCGGAGTCAATGAGAGCGGCACTTGCGGTACTCGCTAATGAACCTGGAAAAAAAGTGCTGATACTTGGCGATATGGGAGAATTAGGTCCGAATGCGGCGGATTTTCATCACCAGATTGGTGTGGAAGCGAGTCATGTCGGAATAGATGAATTGCTTACTTTGGGTAATCTAAGCAAGCATGCTGCAGTTGGATTTGGTAGATGTGCCCGTCATTTTTCAAGTATGGATGCCTTACTGGTAGAAGCGGAAAAGTTATTGGACATCAACGTTAGCATGCTGGTAAAAGGCTCGCGTTTCATGCAGATGGAACGCGTGATAAGACAGTTAGAGGCTTGATGTTATATGGTTTCTTGATAAGAAGGTAAATAGCAGTAAGTAGTTAATGCAATATCAGCAACCAGTATTGTTCTAAGGATAAAAATGCTATTAGTAATCACTCAATGGATTGCCCAGGATATTCGTGCATTTAATGTTTTTAATTATATTACCTTACGCACGATGTTGGCTGCACTTACCGCCTTGGTAATTTCATTTATCGTCGGTCCAACCATGATACGCAAGTTAACGGCGTATAAAATCGGCCAATCCGTACGTGATGACGGTCCGCAAACTCATCTTGTTAAGGCGGGCACGCCAACAATGGGGGGAGCGCTGATACTCGTCTCGATTATTATTACAACGCTATTATGGGCAGACCTGACTAATCGGTATATTTGGATCGTTTTATTGACTACTTTGGGATTTGGTGTCATTGGCTGGGTAGATGATTATCGTAAAGTAGTCCATCGTAATTCCAAAGGCCTGTCTGCTTCAGCCAAGTTTTTCTGGCAATCAGTCATAGCGTGTTGTGTGGCATGGTATCTCGTCACGATAGCTGAACTTCCTGAACAGACTACTATGATTGTGCCATTTTTTAAAGAGGTAGCGATTCCATTAGGTATCTTTGGCTTTGTGTTGCTGACTTATCTCGTCATTGTGGGAACGAGCAATGCAGTAAATTTGACAGATGGGCTGGATGGCCTTGCCATTATGCCGACAGTCATGATTAGTGGTGCTCTGGCGATATTTGCCTATGTAGCCGGTCATGTTGTTTTTGCAAAATATCTGGGTATTCCTTATATCCCTAACGCAGGTGAACTGGCTGTTTTTTGTGGTGCTCTTGCGGGTGCTGGCTTGGCATTTCTATGGTTTAACACTTATCCGGCAGAAGTATTTATGGGCGATGTCGGTGCGCTTGCACTGGGTGCAGCATTAGGTGTGATAACCGTGATTATTCGCCAGGAAATCGTGCTGGTCATCATGGGGGGGGTGTTTGTGATGGAAGCTTTGTCTGTGATGTTACAGGTAGCTTCATTTAAGCTATTTGGTAAGCGTATCTTCCGTATGGCACCCCTTCATCATCATTTTGAATTGAAAGGATGGAAAGAGAATCAGGTGGTCGTCAGATTCTGGATTCTGACGATCGTTTTAGTGTTAGTAGGATTATCAACATTGAAGTTACGATGAATTTGCGTAATAAAAAAGTGCTGGTTTTGGGAATGGGTGAAACAGGTCTATCTATGGTGAAATGGTTGACTCGCCAAGGCGCAGAGGTGCGTGCTGCTGATAATCGTACCTCCCCTCCCAATCGTGCAGCACTGGAACAGTTGATTCCTGTTGAAAAAATATACAGTGGACCATTCAGAGCAGAAGTATTTGATGATATTGAGATCATTGCGATCAGCCCAGGTGTGTCATTGGCTGAGCCGCTGGTACAACAAGCTGTGAAGCGCGACATTCCCGTGGTAGGAGATATTGAATTGTTTGCCCAAGCACTAGAAGAGCTTGAGCAACCAAGACCCAGAATTCTGGCCATTACCGGTTCGAATGGAAAGACTACTGTCACGACGATGGTGGGTGAGATGGTCAGAAATGCAGGATGGGATGTTGAAGTGGCGGGTAACATTGGTCCGGCAGTATTGGAATCACTGATGCGCCGCATGGATTTGGGTAAATTGCCACAGTATTGGGTGCTGGAGCTTTCCAGTTTTCAATTGGAGACAACACAAAATCTTGGTGCTGATGCAGCAGCGGTACTCAATTTAAGTGAAGATCACTTCGATCGCTATGCTGGCATGCATGACTACGCAGCAGCCAAAGCAAGACTGTTTATCGGAGATAAGAAAAGTGTCCAAATTCTGAATCGGGATGATGAAACTGTGTGTGCCATGGCATTACCTGGCAGAAAACAAATGACTTTTGGTCTGGATGAACCCATCTCAAATATGGATTTTGGCTTGTTACAAAGTGGCGCAGATCTATGGCTGGTTCAGGGAGGAATGTACTTACTAAAAGCTAATGAGATGATGATTCCGGGTATGCATAACATTGCCAATGCGTTGGCAGCGATGGCGTTATGTCGCGCTATCACATTACCCTATGAGCCCTTATTGAAAACTTTGCGTGAGTTTAAGGGATTGCCTCATCGCATGCAAAAAATTGCTGTGATCAATAATGTTACTTTTTATGATGACTCCAAAAGTACTAATGTGGGATCTGCTATTGCAGCGTTGAATGGGATGCAAAAAAACGTGGTGCTAATTGCGGGGGGTGATGGGAAGGGGCAAGATTTTTCTCCTTTAAAGCAACCTGTGGCTAACTCTGCTCGTGCAGTGGTATTGCTTGGTCGTGATGCCAAAAAGATCGCTGAAGTGATCAGTGATTGCCAACCTTCAATTCATTATGCTGCAACGATGGACGAGGCAGTACGGATAAGTTTTTTATTGGCACAACCAGGTGATGTGGTAATGCTGTCCCCAGCTTGTGCCAGTCTGGATATGTTTAGAAATTACATCCATCGGGCGGAGGTTTTTATTGCTGCTGTCAAAGAAATTGAGGAGAAATTTATTTTTTCTGATCAGGAGAGTCATTGATCCATGATTGACCAGCCCGCTGTTAATCGCCAGGAAATAACAACCGATTTTGACTACTATCTGATTTGGTCGGCACTGGTATTGTTAAGCCTTGGGTTGGTCATGGTTTATTCTGCATCAATCGCAATCGCTGAGTCGGAATATGGTGAAAGTGGCTCGTACTATTATTTGATACGCCATAGCATTTATTTGTTTCTGGGTCTAGTGATCGGATTTTTTGCTTTCCAATTTCCTATGCGTGCATGGCGGGAATATTGCCCCCATCTGTTTTTAGTGGGGACTATATTATTAATTCTGGTATTGATTCCAGGAATTGGCCGTGAAATTAATGGCAGTCAGCGTTGGATTTCACTGGGAATAGTCAATTTTCAGCCATCTGAGCTGATGAAGCTTTTGATGGTGATCTATGTTTCGGATTATGTAGTTCGTAAATTAGCTTACCTCGATAACTGGCGTAAAGGTGTTTTGCCTATCCTGGCTTTGATATCCGCAGTAGGTTTTTTGTTACTACGGGAACCCGATTACGGCTCATTTGTAGTCGTGACTGGCATTGCGGTTGCAATTATGTTCATGGGTGGTATGAGTCTTAAGCTGTTTGTCGGAGTGACAGGACTGCTCGTCGCTTGCTTGAGTTTATTAATTATATCAGTAAGTTATCGTAGTAGCCGTATTGATGGCTTCCTGGATCCGTGGGCTGATCCTTATGGTAAGGGTTATCAGTTAAGCCATGCATTGATTGCGTTTGGGCGAGGTGAATGGCTTGGAGTAGGGTTGGGTGGAAGTGTAGAAAAGTTGTTTTATTTGCCGGAAGCACATACTGATTTTATGTTTGCTGTGCTTGCTGAAGAATTAGGGTTTGTGGGTGTGGCAACGGTGATGGTGATGTTTGCCTGTATACTTGTGCGCGCATTTATTATCGGCCGCACAGCAACTATGTTGGAAAACTATTTCTCAGCCCTGGTAGCACAAGGTATTGGAGTCTGGCTGGGGTTCCAAGCTTTTATCAATATGGGAGTGAATATGGGGATGTTACCGACTAAGGGATTGACACTACCACTTATGAGTTTTGGTGGAAGTAGTATCGTCGTTACTTGTATCGCACTTGCTGTTTTACTGCGGGTAGATTGGGAGAACAGACAAAAAATAAAAGGATTAAGCGTGTGATTACTTGGGCAACTATTCTAGTGATGTGAAAGTGGCGCGAACAATCATGATTATGGCTGGTGGAACAGGTGGTCATGTTTTCCCAGGATTGGCGGTGGCTGATCATATGACAACATTAGATTGGAATATCGTCTGGTTGGGCACGCATAATGGGATGGAGGCAGCGCTGGTACCACGGCATGGATATCACATTGAACTTATTGAATTTTCTGGTTTGCGCGGGAAAAAAGTGATGAATCGGCTATGGTTACCATGGCGCTTGTTAATGGCTTTCTGGCAGAGCGCCAGAATAATTATCCGCACTCAACCCGATGTGGTATTAGGGATGGGCGGCTATCCTGCTTTTCCGGGCGGTATCATGGCTTCATTGTTAAATAAACCACTCTTGATCCATGAACAGAATGCAATTCCTGGTCTTACGAACAGAATTCTCGCAAAAATTGCTGACAAAATTTTGCTGGGTTTTCCTGCTTCTATAAAAGGCAAAAGCGAGAAAGTACAGGTGACTGGAAATCCAGTGCGAGATGACATTTTGCGACTGCCGGTACCTGAACAACGTTTTGCTGGTCGTAGCGGAAAACTCAAGTTATTAGTGATCGGGGGCAGTTTGGGAGCCCGCATACTCAATACAATCATACCAAAGACATTAAAGTTAATTCCAGAAAATGAACGTCCTTGGATCACGCATCAGGCAGGAAAAAATAATTTGGATGAATTACAAAGGAATTACGCTGAATGTGGGGTAGAGGGCAATTTGGTATCTTTTATCGAAGATATGGCTGCAAGTTATGCTGAATGTGATCTGGTCATCTGTCGGGCTGGTGCGTTGACCATATCTGAGCTAGCAGTGGTGGGTGTCGCCAGTATTCTTATTCCCTATCCTTTTGCAGTGGATGATCATCAAACTGCTAATGCTCAATTTTTGAGCAAGCATAATGCTGCATTGTTACTGCCTCAAGACAAATTGAATCCAGAGGTTCTGGCAGATTTGATCAGGAAGTTTACTCGTGAAAGATTGCTGGAAATGGCAACACTTGCACGCAGTCTGGCAAAACCGGATGCAACCAGAATGGTCGCAGAAGCTTGTCTGGGAATAGGAGCGTCTGCTAGATGAAACATAAGGTTAGGCATATGCATTTTGTTGGGATTGGTGGCTCAGGGATGGGGGGGATCGCTGAAGTCATGATTAATCAGGGCTACCAGGTAAGCGGTTCAGATCTGAGCAAAAATCTGACAACTGAGCGTTTGCAGAAGCTGGGTGCCATAGTTCATATCGGCCATGCCAAGGAGAATGTGGCATCTGCTGACGTTGTGGTGACTTCAACCGCGGTAAGGCCGGACAATCCTGAAGTTGCAGCCGCACGTGAACGTCGTATTCCGGTGGTCCCCCGTGCCATGATGCTGGCAGAGTTATTACGCTTACGGCAAGGAATAGCTGTAGCGGGTACCCACGGTAAAACGACTACAACCAGCCTGATTGCAAGTATTCTGGCAGAAGCAGGACTTGATCCGACTTTCGTGATTGGTGGCAAGCTCGAAGCAGCGGGCAGCCATGCCAAACTCGGTAGTGGGGAATTTATCGTTGTAGAAGCAGATGAGTCTGATGCTTCTTTTCTTTATTTAAAGCCTATTCTGGCAGTAGTGACTAATATCGATGCTGATCATATGGCTACTTATGGTCATGATTTCACTAAGCTCAAACAGACATTTGTCGAATTTATCGAGCACTTACCTTTTTACGGCATGGCAGTATTGTGTATCGATGATAAAAATGTGCGCGACATCACGTCGGCTACTACCAAGCCAGTGACAACCTATGGCTTGTCAGAGAGTGCACATATCAGTGCGTCTGATATTCGTCACGATAGCGGCAGAATGCATTTTTGTGCACGTATAGGTGTAAATGGTGCGTCACGTAAGATTAATATCACGCTCAATCTGCCAGGCATCCATAACGTCCAGAATGCGCTTGCAGCTATAGCAGTTTGTAATGAGCTCAGTGTCTCTGATGCTGCTATCGTTCGCGCCCTGGCGACGTTCGGTGGTGTCGAGCGCCGTTTCCAGCGTTATGGTGAGATTAAATTGGCTGGGCAAAGTAGTTTTACCTTGATAGATGATTATGGTCACCATCCGGTAGAGATTGCTGCAACCATGGCGGCAGCGCGCGGTGCATTCCCTGGGCGCCGCTTAGTGTTGGTTTTTCAACCCCACCGATATACTCGTACGCGTGATGTGTTTGAAGATTTCGTCAGAGTATTATCCAGCGCTGATCTATTGCTGCTGACCGAGGTATATGCGGCAGGAGAGGATCCTATCGTTGCTGCAGATAGTAAATCACTAGCCCGTGCCATTAGAGTACTGGGAAAATTGGAACCCATTTATACCGAGAACGTGGATGAACTTCCTGCAATGATCCATGGGGTTGTGTCAGATGGGGATGTCGTATTGATCATGGGTGCTGGCTCGATAGGGAAAGTGGCTGTCCGCGTGAAGCAAGCTATGAAAAAATTTGCTGTCATCGGTGAATGAATCAATGAACACTCTGATATCGCGCCATACAAAATTTAGTCGATCAACATCTCGGCCGAGTGTGATAGCTATGAATATTTCAGAGCAGGATAATTTTATTGGTGTGATCGATACCCGTTTGCTACGGGGTGAGCTGCGTGTGCGTGAACCGATGAGAAAGCACGTTTCTTGGCGCGCTGGAGGTGTGGCAGATTATTTTTACTTACCGGCTGATCTGCAAGATCTTGTCGTATTTTTACGCCATTTACCCAGAGCCGAGCGGGTTCATATGATTGGGTTGGGAAGCAATTTGCTGGTTCGTGATGAGGGGCTTCGCGGTGTAGTCGTGGCATTGCATGCCCGGCTCAATGATTTGCTTCTGATCAAGCAAGATGAAGAAGGTGACTTAATTTATGCCGAGGCGGGAGTGCCTTGCGCCAAGCTGGCACGTTTTGCAGCTTTATATCACCTGTCTGGTGCGGAATTTCTAGCTGGAATTCCGGGGACGGTGGGGGGAGCCTTAGCAATGAATGCGGGATGTTATGGTGCAGAAACTTGGCAAATTGTTGAGAAGGTCAAAACGATCAATCGAGCAGGTAAGCTACATGAACGGAACCCAGAAGATTATCTTATCGGGTATCGACATATCGCTTTACAACAAGAATTCGATAGCGTCAACGATGAAGAATGGTTTGTCGGTGGCTGGTTCAGATTACAACAAGGTGATCATGACAACTCTCGGCAAAAAATTAAAGCATTACTAGCAGCACGAATGAGCAGTCAACCTTTAAATTTTCCTAATGCAGGTTCGGTCTTTCGTAACCCGACTGGTGATTATGCAGCACGCCTGATCGAAGTATCCGGTCTCAAGGGTTATCGTGTTGGTGGAGCAATGGTTTCAAGCAAGCATGCCAATTTTATCATCAATGATGGGGGCGCTACTGCTACGGATATCGAGGCGGTTATTAACATGATACGCGACACCGTGAAGAAAAAAACAGGAATTGAATTGATTCAGGAAGTTAGGATTATTGGTGATGTCGGGAATGATAGATAATGAGTGTGCCTGATTTTGGAAAAATTGCAGTACTGCTAGGTGGGCGTTCAGCAGAGCGTGAAATTTCGCTTAAAAGTGGCGCGGCAGTACTTAAGGCGCTGCTGAGTAAAGGAGTGGATGCGCATCCTTTCGATCCGGCTCATCTGCCTATGGAGGCACTGCAGCAACAAGGATTCAATCGGGCATTCATCGCATTGCATGGTCGTTACGGAGAGGATGGCTCGGTTCAGGGAGCATTGGAACTGATGGGGTTGCCTTATACAGGCAGTGGTATTCTTGCGAGCGCACTGGCAATGGATAAATGGCGCACTAAATTGATCTGGCAGGCTGTGGGAATCAGCACGCCCCGTTACCTCATAATCGATGCTCAAAGTGATTTTGATGAAGTTGCAGCTTATCTTGATTTGCCTTTAATCATTAAGCCTGCACGCGAAGGTTCAACGATAGGTCTTAGCAAGATTAAGGCAAAGAAAGATTTTTCAAATGCTTATCAGTTAGCAGCACAGCACGACTCGATTGTATTGGCAGAGCAGTTTATTGAGGGTAAGGAATTAACCGCCGCAATTCTGGGTGAGACGCCGTTGCCACTGGTCCGCATAGAAGTAGCTGGAGAATTGTACGATTACCACGCCAAGTATCTTGCTAATGATACCCGTTATTTTTGCCCAAGCGGCTTACCAGATGAGCTAAGTCATCAGCTACAGGAGCAGGCTTTGCAGGCACACAGAATTTTGGGATGCGCAGGATGGGGCAGGGTGGATTTAATCTTGGATAAAAATGATCAACCTTTCTTTCTTGAAGCAAATACTTCCCCAGGCATGACTGATCATAGCCTTGTGCCGATGGCCGCGAAAGTTGCAGGTATTTCGTTTGAAGATTTGGTCGTAAAAATCTTGGCATTGTCCTATGTGGAATAATCATCGGATGCTGAATTTATTTGCCAACATGATGTTTACAGGCGTGATATTGGCTGCAATTTATGTCCTTGGTTCAAGGGTGATAAAATTACCCCTGTTTACATTAAAGGAAATTAGTGTGGAAGGAATGAGTGCCAATCAATTGGAAAGTACTAAACTGCGGTATATCACTCGCCAAGAGATTGAAAGTATTGTTCAAAATGAAGTGAAAGGAAATTTTTTTACAGTTAATTTGGATGCATTACGCGAGGCGTTTAAAAATTTGCCATGGGTGCGGGCAGCAAAGATTCAGCGCACCTGGCCATCAGGACTGAAAGTGATGCTTGAAGAACATAGCGCGTTTGCGTACTGGGGTGATACTGCGTTAGTGAATAGGCAAGGAGAAATATTTCGCGCCCCGACTGACCAAATATTGCCAGTTTTTATCGGTCCTAGCGAAGAAAGCGTATTCGTGATTATTGATCAATATGAGATTTTCAACAAATTATTAGAGCCAATCAAGCAAAGTGTTGCAGAGATTACGTTATCACCACGGCATGCTTGGCTTGTTCGTCTGGGAAATGGAACATTGTTAAAACTGGGTCGTGAAAAAATTGAAACTCGACTGAAGCGTTATGTTTCAGTCTATAGCCAAAGTATTGTGAACATGAATCAGTCAATTCCTCTGGATTATGTGGATTTGCGTTATCCAAATGGATTTGCTATACGACTGTCCGAAGCAATACCACAGGTTCCGCGTAAGACCGGTACCGGGAAGAAGTTGTGAACTCAGGGAGGTATGTTAAATGAATAAAGCCAAAGAAGGCAGAGACCTGATTGTTGGTCTGGATATAGGCACTTCAAAGATAGTGGCCATTGTTGCTGAAGTAAAACCTGAGGGTGGTTTTGAAATTATTGGCTTAGGGAGTCATCTATCACGTGGATTGAAGAAAGGGGTTGTGGTCAACATTGAAACAACGGTCACTGCAATCCAGCGCGCACTCGAAGAAGTTGAATTGATGGCAGACTGTAAGGTTAGTGGGGTTTATACCGGAATTGCAGGCAGTCATATTCGGGGGTTCAATTCACACGGTATGGTCGCGATCAAGGATAAAGAAGTATCGGCGCTGGATGTGGAGAAAGTGATGGAAACTGCCAAAGCAGTCAATATCCCAGCTGATCAGCAGATTCTGCACATCCTTAATCAGGAATTTATTGTCGATGGGCAGGAAGATGTGCGAGAACCTATTGGCATGAGTGGGATACGGCTTGAAGTAAAGGTGCATATAGTAACTGGCGCAGTATCAGCTGCACAAAACATCATTAAATGCGTTCATCGTTGTGGGTTGGAAGTACGCGATTTGATTTTGCAACCACTTGCTTCGGCTATTGCCGTTTTAACTGAGGATGAAAAGGATTTAGGTGTGTGCCTGGTGGATATCGGGGGAGGGACAACTGATATCGCAGTATTTACCAATGGGGCTATTCGCCATACTGCAGTCATTCCAATTGCCGGCGATCAAATCACGAATGATATTGCTATGGCGCTACGGACACCGACCAAAGATGCCGAAGATATTAAATGTCGTTATGGATGTGCCTTACGCACGCTAGCTGATGTGCGTGAGGTGGTGGAAGTGCCGGACGTAGGTAATCGAGGAGCACGCCAGCTTTCCAGGCAAACACTCGCAGAAGTTATTGAGCCACGCGTAGAAGAGCTTTATTTGTTGATACAAGCTGAATTACGCCGTAGCGGTTTTGAACAGCTGTTATCGTCGGGAATTGTCATTACCGGTGGTAGTAGCTCTTTGCAGGGAATGGTAGAACTGGGTGAAGAAATATTTCATATGCCTGTACGCTTGGGGATACCCCATTATAAAGGAAGCCTGGAGGAAGTTGTTCGAACCCCCAGATTTTCCACAGGTATTGGTTTAATTATGGCTGGTATGGAGGAGCATAGGCTCCATCATCACAATCATTTACAAGGGGGGTCAGCTAAGCAGGTCTTCGCAAGAATGAAAAGTTGGTTTCAGAAAAATTTTTGAGCATAGCGTTGTCAACAGCGCATTAAAACGAAGTTGTCCAAAATTTAACATGCTAAAGGAGAAGTATCATGTTTGAAATCATGAATACCGATAGTCAGGAAGCAGTCATTAAAGTGATCGGTGTGGGAGGTTGTGGTGGTAATGCAGTCGATCATATGATCCAGAATGAAACAAAAGGGGTTGAATTCATTTGCATTAATACTGATGCGCAGGCGCTCAAAGGAAGTCGTGCCCCAACTTTGCTTCAGCTCGGTGCAGGTATTACCAGAGGATTGGGAGCGGGCGCCAATCCGGAAGTCGGGCGTGAAGCTGCTTTGGAAGATCGAGACCGCATTGCGGAATTGATTCAAGGTGCCGATATGCTATTTATAACAGCCGGCATGGGTGGTGGTACCGGAACGGGGGCTGCACCGGTGGTAGCACAAATAGCCAAGGAAATGGGTATCCTTACCGTTGCCGTGGTCAGTAAACCTTTCTCATTTGAAGGGAAACGCCTGAAAACAGCCCAAGCTGGCATGGAAGCCCTGGCACAGCATGTTGATTCTTTGATTGTCATTCCCAATGATAAGCTGATGATGGTGCTGGGTAACGATATCAGTATGCTGGACGCGTTCAAGGCAGCCAATGACGTGCTGTACGGTGCGGTAGCGGGCATTGCTGAAGTGATTAATTGCCCTGGGCTTGTCAATGTCGATTTTGCTGACGTTAAAACCGTCATGTCGGAAATGGGTATGGCCATGATGGGGTCAGCTGTGGCAAGTGGAGTCGACCGTGCACGCATGGCAGCAGAGCAGGCAGTCGCTAGTCCGCTACTGGAGGAAATAACGCTATCAGGGGCGCGCGGGGTATTGGTAAATATCACCGCCAACTCAGGCATGAAAATGCGTGAAGTGCATGAAGTAATGAATACGGTTAAAGAGCTGACGGCTGAAGATGCGACCGTTATTGTCGGAACAGTAATCGATGAAGGAATGAACGATGACTTGCGTGTAACGCTCGTCGCCACTGGATTGGGAAGCGTTACTCAAACCCAAACCCGACCTCTTACCGTCATCCATACTCGTACTGGAACAGACGACAGAACCTCCACTATGCACATTGAGGAGCCGGCTGTGATGCGTACCGGCAGGAGAAGCAGTGCCACGGTAGCGGCAATGCAGCAATCAGGTGTCGATCCGATGGATATTCCCGCGTTCCTAAGAAGGCAAGCAGATTGAAAATTGGCTTTAAAATCAATACCTGACCTGAAAGAAACTTGATAGTCTGATTCTAGATTTGTAGCTCCTAAACGCATGTTACGCTGCCTCTACTGATTACAGTAGAGGCAGTATTGCTACTGGCACCTTAATTTATCCGAACCAATAAAATAGCCAGCTGATCGCTGAGCTAAACCACTAAGCACAAAGTTTTGTCAAACTTTTCCTCTTAAGTTTTATCAAATATAACAAGAAATGACCGTTCTTCGGAGTGGGTAATTTTTCTGAAGGCGGGAATTATCGTTCAGCCTAAGATGAGAATATTTTTAAAAAATAGTTAATTATTTTGCTTTATCGTAATTGTGCCTCAATCAGGCAAAATTAGGCGATGGAAGTAAAGAGGGCAACAGATGGAAGCTTCTAATTTCTGGAAATATCTGGATAATATTTGGATATTGACCGGATTGGTACTGGTCATAGTAGTTAGTCTGTTGAAGATGCTATCAGTTAATAATCTGAACAGTCGTAAATCAAAGCAGCAGTTGCAGAAAGGTATTAATTATTTGTTTGTACTTGGCATAACCGGTATGGCGCTTGGCATCCTATTTTCTCAAAATAGCAATCTAACAGCGCCCCAGCAAACAAATAACGATTTGCTCGACTCTGTTTCTTTTCCCAATCATGATGTCAAATCGCAATCTCTTGGTACTGATACTGGTGCTGCTGTAGATGCGAGTGGTAGTGCAGGCATCAATCAGCAACTTCTCATAAAGTCTGGTCGTACACGTCCTGAGCGTCCAGATACGGTTAACCAGCAGAGCAAAGAAGATAGTAGTATGACTGCCAATACCAGTAAAGGTAATAATCATTAAGGGAAATGAGTCTGCAATTCTTCTCAAGACATGATCTTTGAGAAAGCTGGCTCATGCATAAATTTCATTTTGTTCGTTATTGTTAACTTGCGAGTTACTGCCAGTATTCCTGAGTTGATGCAACTAATGGCACTGCTCTTCTGACTGATTCTTTCTAAGCACTTTAAAAGTGAGCATATGCTAGTGGTAAACAGGTTAATGCGAATTTTGGTCAGCGATTCTTTTAGTTCTGGAAAGTTGCTCCAATAAGAAAACCCCACCAGATCCACAGCAATCCAGTGGGGCTTCGAATTTTATAAGGAGTGTAAGGAAACTATTGACTCTTGAGTAATTTATAACGGCTCTTATAACTGAAACTTTACTTGGCTGGATCATAAATAGGCTGCAATAACCTTATGGCTTTCTGTAATATTCGATAGGAGTCTTTGTCGAATTGAGGTTTTGGTGAGTCCAGCAGTTGCCAGAGTTCTTCCTCTGTTTTGGCAGTGCCAAGATAAGCCCAGTTATCTATTACGATCAGATCATCATTTTCCTTGAGATAGGCGGGGCCGGTGAATGGCCAGGCATGGAGGCGTAGTTTGGACAGGGCTTCCATCAGGCGCAGTGCATGCATAACTAACGGTTCTTCTCCAACACACGCACCATGGCATTTTTTGAGTTGCCGAGCGAAGCAGGGATTGCCAGCCTTAATCTTCTCCAGTCCAATGATTGCCTTACAAAGTCCATGTTCGTCTGCCAGTTCGGCCAGTGCCTTGTTGGCCGCTTGTAGGTTTTTGAATAGACCATAAAGATTTGATTGCCGACCAAAATCTAAATCATGCGCATAAGCTATGCTGACATTCAATCCTGCTTCAGTTTCCTTGAGCGAGATCGAACAGAGTTCGTTATTGCGCCGAAGCTTGCGGTTATGCATCGGTTGAAGCTTTTTCACCAGCTCGACCTCCTTGAGCAGTGCACCGATCTCGCCCGCTGTCTCGATATAGTCAATTCGCCGTACCTGTTGCGAAAGGCTCATTTCTTTTGCTGACGAAACGTCGCCGGTGAAATGGGAAAGAATCCGTTGGCGAAGGTTCTTTGACTTGCCAACATAGAGTGGTAGCTCATTCTCTCCGTAGAATAGATAGACCCCAGGACCTTTAGGCAGGCTATCCAGTATCTGTTCGTTCAAATAGATCGGTATGCTTGGGCGCCCAGATAAGGCTTTGATCGCAGCCGTAACTTGGTTGGCAGGGAGTTGTTGCTGAATCTTTTGCCAAAACTGATGAATGAGTTGCGCATCTGCCAGTGCCCGGTGACGACCGTTTACCTTTAAGCCATGCCGTTCAATCAGACAATCCAGATTGTGCTTAGGGTAGCCCGGGAATAGCCGTCTGGAAAGTTTAACAGTACAGATCGTCGTTACCTGGAAATCATAACCTTCGCGTTTAAATGATTGTTTCAGAAATCCGTAATCAAATCTGGCGTTGTGCGCAACGAAAAGACGACCCTCCAGCATGCAGAATATTTGATGGGCAATTTCCGCAAAAGTTGGGGCATCTGCTACCATTTCGTTCGTAATTCCGGTCAACCTCTCGATAAATGCAGAGATTCGAGTCTCCGGATTGATCAGACAACTCCATTCCTGAATGTCCGAACCATCAACCAAGATGATGCCGACTTCGGTGATCCGGTCGACAGAGGCGGTGGTGCCAGTGGTTTCAAGATCAACGAAGGCTAGGGGCTGCATTGGCCGGATTCTCTGCTAAACTTGAACAACTAAACAGTAACCAAAAGTCATGAAGCAGCTCTGAATAAATCACTACTCCTGATTTTTAACCAAAGAGGAAATGAGACCAGAAAAGGTGAGCTCCATTACTTTGCTTTGTGGTACAGCAAACATTATTTACATACATAACTCTGAATTACTGGAATCCAGGTGAAAATTGAATAAGCGAAACTGAAAAAACTACTTGACTGAATTACCCTAGCAAAGTATATCACGTCAAAGGTTAGCTCGCTTAGATGGCATATAACCCTAAAAACCGCCGCTGACCGCTTGATTGGAGAGTTAAATCCATGACATATAGAGGCATTCTCGGAATTTTACCATTCACCAGAATGGGAAGCCGCTACGGGGTGCATCGTATGACGCTCCACCCCATCCAACTGCTGTTTTTAGGATAACGCAAGCTAACCTAGTTCGAAACTGGTTACACCGTATAATCGCTCAGAATCTAAGGCAGGAGTTTGCTGGGTGTACATTCTTGCCGTCTCAAAAATTGGTTGCATCTTATAGCGCTGAACAAGTGCAAGCGCATTGGGATTTTTTTCCATAATATCCAGAAAAACGGGCTGCCCTGCTTTTACATTTGTATTGAGTGCTAAAAATAAAGTTTCAGCGAATTCTGGGCTATTTGCGAACAGTGGACCAATTTTATAGCCCTCGCGGCAAGCGCGAATTACTCCGCAGGCAACCAGCTTGTCTTCTTGAATAATGCCAAGTGCTACGCTATCTGGTTGAGCAAGCCACAATTTTAGAAATGTAGCTCTATCAGTGGGAAAAAATACTGAATCGTATAAATTAATCTGCTCAAAAGGAATATCTGTAAGTTTAATTATTCCTGAATTATTTGGAACTTTACCACCTGTTAGCCCTTGATAACGAATATTGCGATATGCCTGCTGAAAACCGTATTTTTTATAATTATCCAGCTGTGCAAGCACACCATCCAACCCGATATTGCAACCTTTAAGATAATCAAGTCCAGCATTCATGATCTTGCTGCCATAACCCTTGCCACGATACGACTTTTTAACAATATAAAGCCCAATAAAACCAAAGGAATCGCTGTATTTAACTGCAGACAAACAGGCAATAGGTTCATTGTCAAGTAAGCCTAAGAAAAAACCGCTGTTATCGGCTGCGTAAAAACAATCGCCATCATTCAAACCAGGATTCCAGCCTTCAGATGCGGCTAATTCAATCGCGAAATCGAACTCTTTTCTGCTCATCCTTCTTATAACGTAGGTGTCGTTCATGATGTTCTTCTTTGCTCATTGGGTTTGCATTTAAATAAAAAAATCACATAACTCTTGATGCCAAGTCCGCTGTTGAAATGACTCTGGTACTGTATTTTAGAGGTATTTGGGCTCAGCATCTCCAAGGGTATTTCACAGCAATTTATTGTTTGAATAAAGGTTGCTGCATAGCAAAATCGTTCGAATATTCCGCTATCTTATTAGAAAAGTTACTTTTTTGAGCCATTCATTGGTGTATTTGATAGCATATAAAGTTATTGATAAATTCATGTTGTTGAAAAAGATGTTTATTTCACCGCTATACCAAACATGCCCATCTTTATCGCATCTTCAACCAAGGTAAATTGGATTTATCCAAAGGCTGCATCAGCTTGATCTTACTGCGGGTGCACGTACTGATGAAAAAAGGTGAAAGGTACTGTTTCAACCTAAAAACAACAGAAGGAGTAGAAAAATACAAGGTGTTGCAGGCCCCATATCAAACACAAAGTTGATGGTACGCTGGGATATTTTTTGTCGTGTCATAGATAACTATGGCGACATCGGTGTGTGCTGGCGATTGGCGCGGCAATTAGCAGCAGAGCATGGCATAGCAGTGCGGCTGTGGGTAGATGATGTAGCTAGCCTGAAGCGCATTTGCCCGGATGTCGATGCCACCCTGGAAGTGCAAAATTGTCGAGGAGTAGAAGTGTGGCGCTGGATTGAGCCATTTCCTGACTTGGTGCCGGCTGAAGTGGTGATTGAGGCATTTGGTTGCGAGTTGCCGGAGAATTATATGGCGGCGATGGCCCCCTCCATACTTCAGTCCGCAAACCACGTGTGGGGTAGACCTTCTCCTACACGGGGAGAGGAAGTAAAGCGGGTATGGATCAATCTCGAATACTTATCGGCGGAGCAATGGGTGGAAGGTTGTCATGGCCTGCCTTCGCCACATCCGCGCTTACCGATGACCAAATATTTCTTCTTCCCCGGCTTCACTCCAGCTACTGGTGGGTTGCTCCGAGAGAAAGGACTGTTGGCGCAACGGAATGTATCGGAACACAATCTGGCAGAGTTGTGGGATCGATTTGGCCTACCTTTTCCTCTTTCCCCCGAAACCATCGTTTCGCTGTTTTGTTATGACAGTGCGCCGATAGGTAACCTGCTGGATGCTTGGGCGGTTTCAACCACAGCGGTACGCTGCCTGTTGCCAGAGGGCAAAGCATTAGAACAGATAGCGAGCTGGGCTGGACGAACAAGCCTGGCAGTAGGCGATAGCGTGCAGCGTGGCAATTTGGTCTTGCACGTCATCCCTTTTATGCCGCAGGAAGATTATGATCGCTTGCTATGGGCGTGCGACTGCAATTTCGTGCGCGGCGAGGATTCCTTCGTCCGAGCGCAGTGGGCAGCACGACCATTAATCTGGCAAATCTACCCGCAACAGGACAACGTGCACCAGGTCAAGCTCAATGCTTTTCTTGACCGCTATTGCCAGGGATTAGCAGAAGAGGCCGCTGCCGCATTGCGCACTTTTTACTATAACTGGAACAGCGGTAGGCGCTTGGATTGGGATGATTTCTGGCAGCATCGCACGGTGTTGCAAGACCATGCTATGGCTTGGGCCGAGCAGCTTGCTAAAATCACTGATCTCGCGTCTAACTTGGTAAGTTTTTGCAAGAATCAAATATCCTCTAAAAATTCAAATTTTTAAGCCGGATAAGATGTGAACGAAAAATTTTTGTGTGATATGTATTTGATATGTGTGAAATAATTCTTTATGAGCATTGTTCGTCCAGTAATGAGAATTGAATTTTTAAAAGTGCTTAGAGTATAATGTGGTAATTTTTCACTCCTAGAATTATTAGATGAAAACAGCCCAGGAACTTCGTGTAGGTAACGTGTTTATGGTTGGCAATAGCCCTATGGTCGTTCTGAAAACAGAATTTACCAAATCCGGCCGCAACTCTTCCGTGGTAAAAATGAAATTCAAGAATCTGCTTACCGAATCACCCAGTGAGGCAGTGTACAAAGCAGATGATAAATTCGACATAGTCGTGCTGGATAAGAAGGAGGTTACCTATTCCTACTTTGCCGAGCCCATGTATGTATTCATGGATGCTGAATACAACCAGTATGAAGTTGAAGCGGAAACCATGAGCG
This sequence comes from Nitrosomonas sp. Is37, assembly GCF_033063275.1. Lineage (NCBI taxonomy): Bacteria > Pseudomonadati > Pseudomonadota > Betaproteobacteria > Nitrosomonadales > Nitrosomonadaceae > Nitrosomonas > Nitrosomonas sp. Is37. The sequence continues at coordinate 40,087 of NZ_JAWJYP010000021.1, forward strand.
ATGCGCTCAATTTCCTGGAAGATGGCATGCCTTGCGAAGTGGTGTTCTACAATGATAAGGCCATTTCGGTCGAACTACCCAACTCGGTAGTACGCGAAATCACCTATACCGAACCCGCCGTCAAGGGCGATACCTCCGGCAAGGTAATGAAGCCTGCTAAAATCGCCACCGGCTTTGAATTGCCGGTACCGTTATTCTGCGAAATCGGCGACAAGATCGAAATTGATACCCGTACGCTGGAATACCGCAGCCGGGCCAAGTAATTTCCCCGTTCACAGAAAAAAATACAAGGAGCCAATAGGCTCCTTTGTTTTTTCAGGGTATGAGTACAAATAAAATGTTTTTTATCAGTTTGCTGAAAAAGCTATTTCCTCTCTCTGATACCATGCGCATACGAATCGTTCCAGAGATTCGCGGATGAATTAAGCTAGTCCTTTGGAGTTCGTTGGATATTCATTTTTTATGACATATCCGTCCCGCCAATCTGGGATTTCTGAATAACGGATAAATTGTCTCTCAATCAGTTTATTTCTCTCAAAAAGTAAAAACTACAACTTTAGACGGAGACTTTGACTTCAATGTTAAAGGTTAGACGTTTCTTTAGATCAAAGAGAAATAGTAGTTGCGTAGAGTTAATACATAGCCATTCGTTGCAACGCTGGCCAAATTTAGTTTAAGCGTGATAATTCAATTTGTCGATGAAAAACATTATTTCACCCTCTGGTCATGACTAAATTAATAATCAGGCGATTTTCTGAACAAAGATCCTATAAAAGGATCAAAAAAATCTAGGCAAAGTAATCAAAGGTAAGATCAAGGAAGCCATCGGAAAGATATTGAAGGCTAAAAGGAGCGCTGCTGAGTTGTTGTCACTCCTGATTTCGTAGCGTTCTCCTGCTCTTGGGAGCGGCTTTCCGTTTCTTGATTGTCGAAAGGGAATTCATAATGAGAGTTAAGCCCAGTACGATCACGAATCTCGCTAAGATTGCGACGAGCAGTATATACCAGAGAAAGGAAGACGAAACGGCGAGCAGCCAAATCTACGACCAGATAGCGGCGGGTTATGACAATGATTACGGTAGGATTTTTAAGCGCGTTAAATATGAGATTGAAATTCAATTCTCACAGTTGTCTTTGAGTTCTCCTTCGATTGTCGATGTAGGGACTGGCACGGGTGAGAATATTCTGCTGGCAAAAAATTTTTTTGGATCCTTGGATGAAGTATATGGAATCGATATTTCCCGTAAGATGCTGGAAATTGCCAAAGAAAAGTATCCTCCAATGCAGACTGTCCAGGCCAGCGCACTGAGTATGTCGAATTTCATACATCATAAAGTTGATTTAGTTTTTATTCATTTTCTCTTGTCATATGTATCCATAGATAAGCTTCTGCCGCTGGTCTCACAGCTGCTTAAGCCGGATGGGTATATCTCAATAGCGTCGTCTCTTCTCAGCTCCTGGCCTAAAGGACAAAAACTCGGAATGTCACTGGGATTAAGTCCCGGTTCTGCTAAGCACTACATACCTAAGAGTTCAGAAGAATTGAGGAGTAAGCTGACTGATTTAGGATTTAAGGAAGCCGATTCTATCGAAATCCGCAAACGTATGATCTTCGATTCTATCGACGATGTCTATCGATTCGGTTTTGAGCAGGGCTGGGTCTATCAGCTATTCGAGCTCTTGGACTGCGCTGGTAATCCGGAGAAATTCGCTAAAGATTGGGGTCATATCATTCCATATGATGATGAAATTCATATCCATATAGGCCTATATAAGAAATCTAGAGCAAGAAAGGGAACAGAAGATCTCCTCCAACTCTAATGCAATATTCGGGTTAGATGACTAAGGAGACAAACCATGAAAACAGCAGAGTTATTGAGGGAACGTTTGCAGCTCGTGTATCGGTGGTATAGAGGTATGGTCAATCCGGATAGCAGGATGTTTGAGTACCTCTACTTCCCCCAGACCGATACTTTCGTCCATGAGAAATCCCCCATCCGGGACATCGCTTCTGTGTGGGATGCGGAAGTACTCAGTGATTTCCTGAGCAGATATGAGCTTCGGCCATTGATCGAGAACTCGTTACGGTACTATGGTGATTATCTCGTGGAACGCGAAGGATACCTGATTCTTGATCCCCGTCGTTTAGAAGAGCCTTCTTCCATTGCCCATAGCGCCTTTATGATTCTGGCTCTGCTGCATGCCCCGCCACCCCGCAGGACTCAGCAGATCTCCGCTCTTGCTCAGGGGATACTGCGGCAGCAGAGGTCAGATGGCTCGTATAAGGTGTACTTCCACGATCTGCCAGATGAGGGAGAAGAGCTGTACGCCGGCGAAGCCATGCTCGCCCTTCTGGAAACCTACCGGCAGTTGAAGGATACTCGCTACTTGCAAAGCGTGGAATGCGCCTTCTCCTATTATGATAGGCAGTACTTCCAGCATGCTCGCGTTGCAGAGAATATACTTGTTTTCTTTGCCAACTGGCAATCCCAAGCCTGCCGTCTCTTGTTCGAATGCACTCAGAGCGCCGAAATCAAGCAGGACATCACAGACTACGTCTGCCGCATGCACGACCAGATAATTCAACAGGACTTCTACGAGAACATCGAGCACCATCCGACCCAGCAGGTATCGGTGGAGATAGCCTGCGCCCTGGAAGGCCTCAACGACGCCTACGCATTGGCATCCGCCTCAAGCGATAAGCGCGCTAAACACTATCACCATTACATCTGCACAGGATTGGCATACTTGCTCAAACTGCAATGCACCCACAACGGCACGGAAAAGGAACGGGGCGGTTTCGGCTTGTCGCTAGAAAACCGCATGCAGAGGATCGACATCAGCGGCCATGCGGCCAGTGCTTTCATGAAGAGCATGGAGAACGGGATCGAATGCCAACTGCCAGTCAGATTGACTACGTCAGTCAGAAAAAAAGAAAGCTATCCTATCAGAAGAGAATGATGATATACCATCGCAATCTCCCGCAAAGGATATTGAGCTCATTTGCCTCGAAGCCATAACCCGATTTTTTTATGCTGCTTAAAGCGGAAAAGAGAGGATTTTTTGGAATCGTTTAACAGAATGCGTGCCTACATATTTGGCTTTATTTATATTTTGCTTTAATAGAAAATGATTTTTATTTTTCTAGACACAGGCTTGTTTATTCTGTCAGATTTCATTACCTGGACTCTGTATTTCTTATGAATTCTCCAGTTCGTGCGTTGACATCGTTATGGCTGACCAGCGTCATACTCACCCTCTGCCTGGCTGTTATTACCGGGTGCAGCGGGGTTTCTCGTGGCGGCTCGCTGTTAAAAGATCCAACGCGCCAAGCCGAACGCGACAAGATGGTGGATGAACAGATCATTTCCCATGGCATCAAGGATCCAAAGGTCCTCGCCGCGATGCGCCGTGTTCCCCGCCATAAGTTCGTTCCCTCCCGCTACTCTGCCATGGCCTATAATGACATTCCTCTCCCGATTGACCGTGGCCAGACTATCTCGCAACCCTCTCTCGTTGCGCTCATGACCGAAGCACTCGCATTAGAAGGAGCCAAGAAGGTGCCCGAGAAGGTGCTCGAAGTAGGAACCGGCTCAGGGTACCAGGCTGCGGTTCTGGCTGAGATTGTATCTGATGTCTTTACCATAGAAATCATCGAACCCTTGGCGACAAAGGCCGCGCACACACTGGCAGAATTAGGTTACCGCAACATCCACACGCGCGTTGGTGACGGCTATCGAGGCTGGCCGGAAGAAGCTCCTTTCGACGCCATTATCGTGACCGCTGCATCCGATCATGTACCGCAACCGCTGCTTGATCAACTCGCCGTTGGAGGGCGATTGATTCTACCGGTTGGCCGTAATTACCAAACCTTGGAGCTCCATCGCCGAACTGCAAAAGGTTATGAGCGCAAAATTATCACGCTCGTGCGGTTTGTCCCGCTGGTGCGCGAGAAACAACAAGAGTAGACCATGCAGATGGAGAGATCCGGGCGAGATCCGTCCACACTTCCCCGTCACATCGGCTGGTTTACGGCCAGTTGCGTCCTTGTCAGCAGCGTTGTCGGCACCGGTATCTTTACCACTACCGGCTTCATGGCCCGCGACCTTGGCCATCCGGGTTTGATCCTCTCAGTTTGGCTGGTAGGAGGGGTGATCGCACTCGCAGGAGCCCTCTCATATAGTGAGCTGGGTGCGGCCTTTCCGGTCGCCGGCGGAGAATATACGTATCTTCGCCGAGCCTATGGGCCGTTCGTCGGGTTTCTCAGTGGGTGGACCTCCTTCACCATCGGTTTCAGCGCCGCTATTGCAGCAGGCGCAGTAAGCTTTGCCGTCTACTTCCTCCAACTCCTTCCGCTTGATGATGAGAGAGGTCTGCTATCTACGGCCTTAGCCTTAGCCCTTCTCTGGTCTATCACAGGTTTCCACCTGGCTGGTGGTGGGGCAGGAGGCGCTCTCCAGCGAAGCCTGACGGTGCTGAAGGTGGGCGCTATTCTCTTATTCATAATAGCGGGGTTGATGTTCGGGACAGGCGACTGGGCTCATCTTGCTCCCACAAATACTCAGCCTGCTCCCAACATTGGATCCTACGCCATGTCGTTGATCTTTGTCCTCTATGCCTACTCTGGCTGGAATGCTGCGGCGTATCTGGCGGGAGAGATCACTGATCCTGCCCGCACTATTCCCCGGACGATGATCGGCGGCACGCTCTTCGTTGCTCTGCTTTATCTCTTGCTAAATGGATTCTATTTCTATGCTCTGTCAGTGACGGAGCTAGCCACGCCGCCGCTCTTGCCCGTTGCGGATAAAGTTGCGCGAGCCATGCTGGGCCTCGAAGCCGGCCGGTTCGTGACTGCTATCCTGTGCCTTTCGATCGCAGGAGCCGTGAGCGCCATGGTATGGGTCGGATCACGCGTCTACTATGCCATGGCACAAGACGAGTTGATTCCCTCCGTCTTTGCGAACATCTCTGGCAGGCAACGCGCCCCGCTCAACGCCATTCTGCTACAAAGCCTCTGGGCCTCAGCCCTGATTCTATCGGGGAGCTTTGAGCAGCTCGTGATTTATAGCGGCTTCGCGCTGATGATCTTCAGCGCACTCGCAGTGGGAGCAGTACTGATTCTGCGTCGACGGGAACCGGACTTACCCCGCCCTTATCGTACTCCTCTTTATCCGTTTATTCCGGTATTCTATCTGGTTGTGTCAATTGTCATCGTTGGGAGCGTGCTCTATGAACGACCGTTAGAAGGTGGTGTTGGAATCGCGACCGTCTTAGCTGGAACACCGCTATACCTGCTCTGGCGCCGATTCCGTCGTGCCGAGAAAGGAGGCACGTGACTCGCGGCAAAGATGCCGTCTCTGTCGCATTAATCAAAAAACACCCATTCGGACAAGCTGATCGACCGCTTTGTTCAATGCTGAACCATGGTGCTGCGTATCATCGACATCTGGATCCACCCGGAGTATAGTTTGTTCTAGAGAAGTCTCCTTTTAATGACTCTTTGATTTAAACGTGAGAACTTATACCGTCACCCTGAGACAGGCAGCAGCAAGGGTAACTCCCAATTCTTGGGGAGAAGGGGTGTCTATATCTTCTCTGCGCCGAGGCGCTGCTGCTAAAGTTCCATCTGTTGACCCTGGAGGTTGACGATCATGGCGACCCTACCGATTCGTTCGCTCGCACTGATCGTGCGCACACTGGAGGGTGGTGGAATGCAGCGCATCGTTTTGTTGCTGGCCGAGGCCTTTGCGAAGAGCGGCATCCAGGTGGAGGTCGTAACGGGCCATGGCGTTGGAGCAGCATTCAAACTACCGCCAGGCGTGAGTATTCGATGTCTGCTCCGCAGCAATGCACTCACCAGCAGTCTTGCATTGCTCAAGGCTCGTCCTCGTGACGCACTTCAGCTGTTGCCACTTCTGACCCCCCTGAAGCCAGACATATTCTGGCGCCTGCCCGCGCTTATCGAGCATCTGCGTACCGCGAAACCCGATGCTATTCTAGCGGCAGGAACCCAGTCCAATCTTGCGGCAATCATCGCGCGCGCTGCCGCTGGTATTCCTGCTCGACTGGTGGTCAGCGAGCACAATACGCTGTCAATTGTGGCACATCACGGCCACGGTCTCTTCCGGCGGGCCTACCCTGGACTCATTCGACGCTTCTACCCGGGAGCCGACGCAATCGCCGCTGTATCTCGCGGGGTCGCGCGGGACTTGGCGCAGACAGCGCACCTTCCTGAGGAACTGATCACACTGGTCTATAACCCTGTCGATGCCGAAGCGGTCGCTCGCGCCGGTCAGATGCCAGTCGAGCATCCCTGGCTTACTGACCGCTCGCGTCCGTTCATTCTCGGTGTGGGGCGCTTGCACCGCCAGAAGGATTTCCCCACACTTATCCGTGCCTTTGCCATTGCGCGCAAGGAACGCGATCTGCGGCTGGTCATTGTGGGCGAGGGCAGCGAGCGCAAAATGCTTGAAACACTATGCCATCAGCTTGGCATGCAGGGCGACGTCCTCATGCCTGGCTTCGTCGACAATCCTTTCGCCTGGATGAGTCACGCCTCGCTATTCGTCTTGTCGTCGGCATGGGAAGGGTTTGCGCTCGTGCTGCTCGAAGCGTTGGCAAGTGGTTGCCCCGTGATCAGTACCGATTGCCCGAACGGCCCGCGTGAGATCCTGCAGGATGGTGCATACGGCGCGCTGGTGCCGATCGGGAATCCTGAAGCGATGGCGGATGCGATACTTGCGACCTTGGCTGCTCCGCCAGACACGGCACGCCTGCGAGCACGTGCTGCCGAATTTTCAGTCGACGCTACCGTCGCGGGCTATCGCAGGCTGCTGGAGGGTGTGGGTAGGCATGATTGAATAACAAAATTTAGCCAAAGCACTCTATTTTTAACGTGAGTTATTTTTTACGCGCCATGCTCGCTGTGATTTGTCATTCTGTTGCGGGCAGAAGCTTAAGGGTTTCGCCTCTTGAAAGGAGCGTGGAAGCGAAAGTGTGGCAAGTTTGGTAGATTGCGCGGTAAAGGATATTGGCGCGTTCGAGTGCGCTTGTCCAGATTACCTTGCGAATGGCTTGATCGTTTTTCTATAGTGCGAGGGTACGTGAGTTGTAAAAATTGGATTACAATTCAAGGTGCTCCGCCTTGTCCGCAACACTTTTTTCATCAAGAGCAGCTTTAGGCATCGCCAGGACTTTATCGATGCGCAAACCATCGAGATCGACGATCTCAAAGGTCCAGTTTTCCCACTCACACCGATCCCCAGTTTGTGGTATTTTTCCCAAAAGCAGCATGATCATGCCACTTAATGTATGGTAGCGACCACGCTCTTCTTCCGGCACTGCATTCATCTTGAGCCGATCTTTAAGCTCAGGAATCGGAATCAGGCCATCGAGTAGCCACGAGCCATCATCGCGGGCTATTGCCCACGATTCTTCAATTTTGTGTGGCTTGAATTCACCGGTAATCGCTTCCAATACATCTTGCAATGTCACGATACCCTGTACTTCACCGTATTCGTCCACGACAATAGTCATCTGCACGCCAGAATTCTTGAATTCCTCCAGCAACTCCATACCGGTGAGTGATTCGGGAACGAAGACGGCAGGCTGCAAGCCTTCGGTCAAATTAGGTTGCTCGCCACGTAAGGTCTGCGCCAGCATTTGGCGCGCGTTGGCTATCCCCAAGATATCGCTCCAGTTACCGCGCACTACCGGAAAGCGGGAATGCGGACTCATCTCAAAGCGTTGCAAATTTTCTTCCAGGCTTTCATCGACATCGAAATAGATGACTTCACTGCGCGGCACCATGAACGATGCGATCTGGCGATCATCCAGGCGGAATACGTTTTTTACCATTTGGTGCTCTTGCCGCTCGATAATGCCAGTTTCCGAGCCTTCCTCCAGCATCAGATGCAGTTCTTCCGCCGTCAGCGCTTGTCGACCAGTATCTTTAATACCGAATAGACGCAATAAGAGTTGCGTTGAAGCCGAGAGTAGAAATACAAAGGGCTTCGCTAGGGTAGCAAGTAACATCATGGGACGAGCCACCAACCGCGCAAGCGGTTCGGGGTTAATTTGCCCTAAACGCTTAGGAACGAGTTCGCCCAGCACGATAGAAAAGTAGGTGATGGTCACGACCACGAGTCCGGTGGCCAGATAGCCGGCATGGGGCGAGGGTATGCCTAGCGTAGTGAGCCAGGCATTCAAAGGTCCGGCTAATGCTGCTTCACCGATAATGCCATTCATGACGCCAATCGAGGTGATACCGATTTGCACGGTAGAGAGAAATTTGTTAGGGTCGTTGCCTAGTTCCAAAGCGGCCTTGGCAGCGCCATCGCCTGCATTGATGAGCTTTTGCAGGCGAGCCTTGCGAGCCATGACAAGCGCAATTTCCGACATGGCAAAAATGCCGTTAAGAATAATAAGACCAAAAAGTAGCGCAATTTCCATACTTAGAGCGCCTAGTTGCGCTCAGGTGTTAATAAATCAATAATTTCTAACGTAATGATAAAAATTATTAATTTATTAGCTTGATCAAGCGTTAATAAAATTAATTCAAGCTTAAACCATTTCAAGCTTTCTCCATTTTCCAAATGTAAGCTTGTTTCCTTCGTCTACCGATGCTAAGAAAAAACTAGCTGATTAGTAAGCTTGTAAACTATTGGTCTGTAATAATATTATTTTACAACCTTTGCGGACTTCATGCGTTTCTTGGTAGCGACGCTAGAAAGAAAAATGGGACAAAGAGGGAAAAAGTGAGCGAATTTGTGGGATTTCTTGAAACATTGAAGTCCGCAAGAATCCTTAAGAACCAGCGCAGATATTCGGGAGTAGGTATAAAGAAACCGAAAAGATAAGTGGTTAGTGTTTGTTAATGGTGGAGGCGGCGGGAATTGAACCTTCCGTTATTTCTGATAAATCAATTATATATTGTATTCCTGCGCTATTTTTGTGGCAATTTTGATATTCTTACAAACTTGGAAAGCAATTTCATCACACAATAAAATATCCTTAATTTCTTTTAGTTAGATTGCTAAACTCTAACAAGTTCCATTAATGGTTCAAATGAATATAATGCTGGCCTTCTTCCCGAAGCTTCTTCTAGTGTAATAATTAAACCATTCTCCAAGAGTTCTCTAGTAAATCTTGCAGCGCTTGCAGCGGGTATACCGCTATTTGTAGTAAATTTATTATTCCTAAATACTGGGTTTGTAAAAACAAAGTCTAGCGCATTTACACTCCATTTTGAAGATAAAACATCGGCAAAGGTTACCTTCATTTTTTCGTACAATGATCGAATATTTTCAGCAATATCAAGGTTTCTAATTGCCTGATTCTCAACAGCCTCAAGAAAAAAAACACACCAGCTTTCCCAGTCTCCGTTTTTGGATACATTCCGCATTGTGTCTATATACATGTCTTTATTGTCTTCCAAATAGCCACTTATATAGAAATGAGGAGCAGATATTGTTCCTGAGGACCAAAGCATTAATGTAATCAGTATACGCCCGATGCGTCCATTACCATCCTTAAATGGATGCAGCGCTTCAAACTCGATATGAGTCAGCGCGGTTTTAATTAATATTGGATCATTACTTTGCTCAATATACTGAAACAGCTTATCGAGACCTTCTTGAAGTCTTTCTGGGCTAATGGGAATAAACAAAATATTCCTTTTCAGCTTATCTGCTAAATAGTTTTGCTCCTTTTTAAATTCACCTGGCGATTTTGAAGCCCCGCGACCTATAGAAAGTAATCGTTGATGAATGGTCTTAATAAGTGATTGTGAAAATGGGTAACCACTCAACATAGCTTGTTGGGCAGCACGTAACGCTCTCTGATAGAGCACAGTTTCTATGATTTCTGATCTTACGTTTGCCACATTTCCCGTACCATCATCATGGTCTGCCTCATATTTAAGAATTTCATCCATGGTACTAACTGTACCTTCTATTCTTGAAGAAATGACAGCCTCTTGGTTCCGTAAAGGTGCTAATAGTATTTCGCTATTGTGCATGTTTTTTAGCATTTGATCATAGCGAGCCACTGCATCTGTAGCTTTTAGTAATGAGGGTAAGAGCTTTCTTAAATCCAGATTACTTGGCGGAAATTTGTCGTAATGGTAGTTAACAGCGGTATCTAAATTAAGCTCCATGGTTTGATATCCGTGGTTTAGAGATGAATAATTATTATAATATTATCGACAAAACGAATAGACATCAATAAATATAAAATTGTGATCAACAAATTGGGTAGTGCTTAAAGAATTCAGAACAAGTTAGTTTGTCTCTCAATTTTAGGCGATTTTGATGAACAACCATGGTAGTGCTTAAAGAATTCAGAACAAGTTAGTTTGTCTCTCAATTTGAGACAATTTTGAGGAACAACTCATCCAGTAACCGTTGAGTGAATCTCACTCAGTGGTGCTATCATTTTTTGGCAATTCTAAGAAACAATTCATTAGGATAACGTGAGCTTCAGATATATTCCGTCATATTCCGTCGGCTTTATCCATCTACCATATACTTTACGAATTTGCCCCCAATCCTTATGACCCATTTGCTGGGCTATCCAGAGAGGGTTTTTTCCTCTTGAAAGGAGTGTTGATGCAAAAGTATGGCGGGTTTGGTAGGGGTTGCGGTAGGGATGTTTGCGCGTTTGAGCGCAGGTGTCCAGATTACTTTTCTAAAGGCTTGATCGTTTTTCCAGGATGAATTGGTGTGTGAGTCATGGAATACGACGTCGTTTAGTTTGCCAGTGTAGGTTTGCTGGCTAAGTAGGGTTTCTCTCGCTTGGGGTTGAAGCGTAACTTTACGGGTTCCTGATTTGGTTTTGGTACTTTTGATGTGGCACAGACGCATGAGTTAGGATATTACATATTGCACCGTAAAATACATGACGAATTTGAGTGCAGTGACGCGGATAGGGTGGAGTGGGATGCAGAAGAAGCTGGTATTGAGAAGGAAGCAGATGAGTTTGCGGTAACCATTCTGATCAGCCTCTAAGCGCTGGCAGTTGCTCATCTTTTGGCACAAACTTTAGAGCAATACCGTTATTACACCAGCGTTCTCCACGTGGAGGCGGGCCATCACTGAATACATGGCCTTGATGCCCTCCACAGCGCACGCAGTGATATTCCGTGCGTGGCCAGATCATCTTGAAGTCGATTTTAGTCGCTACGTGCCCGGCAATAGGCTGGGTAAAGCTTGGCCAGCCTGTCCAGCTTTCGTATTTATTTGCGCTTTCAAACAATGGTAGATAACAGGCGGCGCAAATAAAAGTGCCTTCACGGTCCTCATAAACCAGATTACTGGATTCTGGGCGTTCGGTCTCTTCTTCAAACAGTATTTGATAAGCCCTGGATGAGAGTAATTCGCGCCATTCCTCATGTGTTTTATTGAGGGGCGTAATAGGGTTGATTGCTTCTCCAACCACTTGTGCACGAAAGCATGCGGGAATCAGCGGAAACACGGCTGCCAGGGCGAGCGTTTGTAATAAAGTGCGTCGTTTCATGAAATCTTATCCAAATCAACAAGGGTATTGGTGAACTGACTTTTGTGGCTCTTATCAGCATGAGTTTATTTGTTACGTTTGTTTATTACTACTGAAAATCATAATAGTGACCTACAAACACAAATTTTGATAGTTGAGGTACGGAATAATCAATTGTTTCAATTATAATTTATTCAAATTCGCTTTAGCTTCAATTGCTAATACATTATCGCTTTTTAGCAACCTGCTGGAAATATGTATTCATCTTTCATCGCTTAACAAATACCAGATCGGCAAGTTATCTATATGACAAAGCAATGCTTCGACAGAGCAAAAAAGCTGATAGATGTGGCAAATAGTGAAGACCCGAACAGGGAAATCAGCGAAGGAAAAGATTGGCCGAAAGAACTGCTTTACTCGCATCGCATGTCAGACATGCTCGAACGCTATGCACCCGATGCCGATGATGCCATGAAACTGGCGGTGAGTGCTCAACATATCCAACGCTGGAAATCGCCACGCAGCGATTATCCGATGAATCGTAAAGGTTATCATCAATGGCGTGCTGGGCTATACAAACTTCATGCCGACACCATTGCCGATTTGCTTGCAAAGGCTGGATATGAAAATGAATTTATCGCTCGTGTAACACAGGCCGTTGGGAAGAAATTGCTTAAGACCAATCCAGATACCCAGCTACTGGAAGATGTTGCCGGGCTGGTTTTCTTCGAACACTACCTGCTTGACTTCGCTGGTAGACACCCTGAATACGACGAACAGAAGTGGCTTACTATTATTCGCAAAATTTGGAACAAGATGTCTGTTCGGGCTCATCAATATGCACTCGCTGGACACATCAAATTTTCAGATTCACTGGCTGCGATAATCCAGAAGGCAGTATCTGAATAAAAAGGGTTCTGTTGCAGTAGCAAATTTGCAGGTTCTTAAATTGATTATTTGATTATCTGATCTGATAAGGTGAATCTTCTTCCATAGCAGATGCTGTGATTTAGGTTATATTGCTATTTCCCGAACAATCGCCTTTCTTGTGGGAAACGTGGACCAAAGTCACCCTCGATCACGCTCTTCCTGGTTGGCTTTGCCTTTCCCCTTCCTTGCGTACCCTGCGATTGAACGGCAACAAAGGAACCGGAACTAACAACGCTTGTTGCTGCCAAATTTCTAATACTTTCATTTCTAATGGAAAATAGTGTTTATTTTTTCCTGTAAGCTGCGCGCCGGCATGAAGAATTTGTTGGCATCTTCGAGAAGGCTCGTCCGCTTTGAAACAAGCAGTAACGCTTAAGAGGAGAGACGATAATGCAACTAGGTATGATCGGTCTTGGACGAATGGGTGCCAATATGGTGCGGCGCCTGATCAATGGCGGTCACGAGTGCGTGGTATTCGACGTATCGCCGGAAGCGGTGAAGGAACTGGTGAAGGAGAAAGCCATTGGCGCCACGTCAATGGCCGATCTTGTGAAGAAGCTCGCGAAACCGCGGGCGGTGTGGCTGATGGTCCCTGCGGCAGTGGTAGATAAGACGATCGCAGACCTGCTGCCGTCGCTGGATCCGGACGATATCCTGATCGACGGCGGCAATTCACACTACGTCGATGATATCCGCCGCGCAAAAGAACTCGCCGCCAAACGCATCCACTACGTGGATGTGGGTACGAGTGGTGGGGTTTGGGGCCTGGAGCGCGGGTACTGCATGATGATCGGCGGCGAGTCCAAGGTGGTCAAGCACCTTGATCCGATCTTTGCCTGCTTGGCGCCCGGCCGAGGAAACGACATCCCGCGCACGCCCGGTCGCGAGAAGATCGGTGGTACGGCGGAACAGGGATACCTGCACTGCGGACCGAACGGGGGCGGGCACTTCGTCAAGATGGTGCACAACGGTATCGAGTACGGCCTAATGGCTGCGTATGCCGAAGGGCTGGGAATACTGCGCCACGCCAACATCGGCAAACACGAGCACGTGGTTGATGCCGAGACGACGCCACTGCGCGACCCCGAGTATTATCAATATGACTTTAATCTGCGTGATATTGCCGAAGTGTGGCGGCGCGGCAGCGTTATTGCTTCGTGGTTGCTCGACCTGACAGCAGCAGCGCTGGTCGAAGATGCCGATCTGAAGCAGTTCGCCGGGCGGGTGTCCGATTCCGGCGAAGGGCGCTGGACGATCAAGGCGGCGATTGACGAAGCTGTGCCGGTGCCGGTGCTCTCTACTGCACTCTATCAACGCTTCAGTTCGCGTGGCGAGGCGGATTATCAGGACAGATTACTCTCGGCGATGCGCCTCCAATTCGGCGGTCACCTAGAGAAACCAGGGAAGTGAGGCACTAGTCATGAACGGCCTCCATTCCGACGCGCTGGTCTTCTTCGGTGCAACGGGCGACTTGGCCTACAAGAAGATTTTCCCATCATTGCAAGCTATGGTGAAGCGCGGCAACTTGAACGTGCCGGTGATTGGCGTGGCTAAGTCCGGGTGGACGCTTGAGCAGCTGCGTGCGCGTGCTCGGGAGAGTATCGAGAAGCACGTCGGTCTCGATGCTGCAGCTTTCGACACGCTGTCGGGGTTGTTGCGCTACGTAGACGGCGACTACAACGATGCGGCCACCTACCAGGCCATCCGCAAAGAACTGGGGGAGGCACTACGACCGGTGCACTACCTCGCCATACCGCCTGCGCTCTTCGGAACAGTAGTCGAACAACTCGCCAGGGCCGGCTGCACCAATGGGGCGCGCGTCATCGTGGAGAAACCGTTTGGGAGAGACCTGCCGTCCGCACAGGAGCTCAACCACATTCTGCGAAAGACATTTACCGAAGAAACGATCTTCCGCATCGACCACTACCTGGGCAAGCGGCCAGTGCACAACATGGTGTTCTTCCGATTCACGAACGCGCTGTTAGAGGCGTTCTGGAACCGGACCCACGTCGAGAGCGTGCAGATCACCTTGGCAGAGAGCTTCGGGGTCCAGGGCCGAGGCGCATTCTACGACCAGGTCGGCACTATCCGCGATGTGGTGCAAAATCACCTCTTCCAGGTGTTGACTAATCTGGCGATGGAACCGCCGGTGCGCACTGACAGCGAGTCGATGCGCGACGAGAAGGTGAAGGTGTTGAAGGCCATTCCGCCGATTGAAGCGACGAACCTGGTTCGCGGGCAGTTCCGTGGGTACCGGACGGAGGCCGGCGTGGCGCAGGACTCGCAGGTCGAGACGTTCGCAGCGTTGCGTCTTGAGGTCAATTCGTGGCGCTGGCAAGGAGTGCCGTTCTACATCCGCGCGGGCAAGTCGTTGCCCGTGACGTGCACGGAGGTCCTGGTGCGCTTGCGCCGACCGCCGACAGTCTTTCCGACCTGTAATCCAGAGGGAAACTACTTCCGTTTCCGTGTCAGTCCCGACATCACCGGCGCCTTCGGCGTGACGGTGAACGACCCGAAAGAGAAGATGGTCGGTCAGCAAATCGAGTTGCTGGCGAGTCGTTACCCCAGCGTCGAGCAAGTAGATGCCTACGAACGACTGCTCGACGACGCCATGCAGGGCGATGCCACGTTATTTGCGCGCGAGGACTATGTGGAAGAGGCGTGGCGCATCGTTGACCCCGTCCTGAAGGCGACCACGCCGGTGTACGAATACGAGCCGGGGACCTGGGGACCGGCAGAGGTCGATCAGCGCGTCGTGCCACCCGGAGGATGGCAGAACCTGGTAGTCACCGGCTGAGATTTCCGGCCGAGCAGACACGAATTGTCAAATTGCTGATCGAGAAAGTCATTGTTTCGCCCAACGCATCTTGAGATGCGATTGCGCGGGTTTACCATCATTCGCAAAATTTGGAACAAAATATCCATCCGGGCTCATCAATATGCACTCGCTGGGCCCATCAAATTTTCAAATTCACTGACTGCAATAATCCAGAAGGCAGTATCTGAATAATATAGGGTTCTGTTGCAGTAGCAAATTTGCCCCCAAGTCGTTCCGCCATGTAGCAATAATTGCTAATCGGAATAGTTGTCCAGATTTTGAATTATAGAGTTATGCATCAATATTTCATCGTTTAGAAATTTACAATTGAATTTACAATTAAATAGATTCTTTTTCAATCTACGAGGTAATAACTATGAATACGCTCATAACTTGGTTAATGAGTTCCTGTGTTTTAATAAGTAGTAGAAAATTGAAGGGACTAGCATATGTTTTTATAGTTGGAACGCTCTTGCTCAATACAGTATCCGCCTTTGCGGAACATCGTGCCGTTAATGTTAGCATTGGGGGTACTGGAGGCGCTGTTGATTCTGCCTCTGAACACAAAGTTCGCAAGGTTATCGGGCATGCGTTTACGGATGGAGCTGTCGATACTCTGTATGTATATAGTCCTAGAGCAGGAGGGCCTATTTTTATAGAAGGTGGCTTGTCTTTATGTGCAGAGGCGAGTTTTAGTGCAACGACAGAAAAATTCAATAATTTTATACATAAGCTAAGCTCTATTCATCCTCCATCTGGTACTTTCTATAACGTAGAATTAACTAAAGCTTGTGAGCCTATTGATGTAAGCCAACCACAAAGTTGTGGCGGAATCCAAGGGAAACAATGTGCAAGCACTCAACAATACTGTGATTTCGGTATCGGTCATTGCAAGATTGCCGACGGAGAGGGTACCTGCAAGGACAAACCTACAATTTGTACAGAACAGTATGAACCAGTCTGTGGTTGCGATGGAATAACCTATGGTAATGCTTGCCACGCAGCATCAGAAGGTGTCTCCATTGATTATGTGGGTGAATGCAAACCATCTGAGCCATAAGCCTGCGGCGGAATTGCGGGAATGAAGTGCCCGCCAACAAGAGCTTTTAGTTACAAGTTATTTATTCTTTAAAATAAAAGCACCACCCTTCAAAACGCCCTCGGTCTAACTAACGTTGGGCGTTTTGCTTTCTTTATGGATTGAATTTTATAGGGAGCACAATCTTCCTTAATAAACTGCTTTATCTTGTCCTCACAAACTTGCCATACGCTGGTTTTTTCGTCCAAATTCTGCAGGCAATCATGATCGCAGGTGTTAATAAATCAGTAATTTCTCAGATATGAATAAAAATTATTAATTTATTAACTAAAGCTAATAATCAAGCACTTGATTCATCCGTTTGTAATCCAATGATTTTTACTGGCTAAAAAATTATTACTTGCTAAGTTCACTCTTGAACATAGGGTGGGGTTTGTGACATGGCTCAACACAGTTTTATGACATAATCTTTTCATATGTCATAAGTATAATTGATAACCATTACCATTCGTATTGGACTTGTAATGACTACTACTAATGCGGAATGATTGCAATGTATTTTCGATTTCTTGTTACAACATCTATATTGAGCTGCATGACTGTACTATTTATGACGCACGTGTTTGCAGATCAATCTAAACTAAGTATTGAACAAATTAGAAATTTGCCGATTATGCAATCGCTAGGGCAGAAAATATTCTTCGATACCAATTTATCGAATCCACCAGGACAGGCATGTTCTAGCTGTCACGATCCTAAAACAGCTTTTTCAGATCCTGATTTAGATTTGCCTGTTTCAAGAGGGGCAGTAGAAGGGAAGACAGGCACTATTAATGCACCGATTGTAATGTACACAGCGTTTATCCCCGCTTTTCATTTTGATCCTGAAGAGAGTTTGTTTATTGGGGGGCAGTTTTTAGATGGGCGCGAAACTACTTTAGAAGAACAAGCAAAAAAACCTTTTCTTAATCCGGATGAGATGAATAATCCAGACAAAGCCAGCGTAATTCAAAAAATTAGAAATGCTTCGTATGCTGCCGAATTTAAGCTAGTTTTTGGGCAGAACGTACTAGATGATGTTGACAAAGCCTATGATTATGTTGCTTCTGCGTTAGCAAGTTTCGAACGTAGTGCCATTCTTAGCCCTTTCACTTCTAAGTATGACTATTACTTGGCTGGTGCGGTGAAATTATCAGAACAAGAGGAACGTGGATTACAGCTTTTTGAGGCTAAAGACAAAGGAAATTGCGCGGCTTGCCATCCAACTAGACCTATTGATGGAAAGCTGCCTTTATTTACAGATTTCACCTACGATAATTTAGGTATCCCCTCTAATCAGAAGATTCTAGAAGCTAAAGGGGCAGATTTTGTTGATATTGGTTTAGGCAAAATAGTTAAAGAAGACACGGATAATGGTAAATTTAGAGTACCAACCTTACGCAATACTGCGAAAACAGCGCCTTATTCCAATTAGCATTGAAAAATGAAGAAATGAAACAATATAGCCATGAATTACGAGGAAAAAATCATGGCAAGAAAAGCAAGTGGAA
>NZ_JAWJYP010000022.1:0-50934 GCF_033063275.1 Nitrosomonas sp. Is37
AACCATCGGCAGCATACTGCCGCTCTTCTCAGCATATGAATGCGGAAATTACTTCCTGAATTCAGGGTATGGACGTATTTAAATGCAGAATGCTCTAGCTTTTTATCGAAGAGCTTTCGGATGAGCTCCTGCTTTTAACGCCTGAATAGCTTCCTCTGGCGATCCGACAATAAGGCCTCGTGGGCAGAAATAATATTTAGCAAGTTCACGTTGAGCGTAATCTTGCGTAACATTTTGGAGCATTTGCCATTCGGAAACTCGCGGTTGTACCCAGGTTCTGTCATTGCGACCCAAAGCATAGCGTTTCTTTTCCCTTGTCTCACAGCGTATCCCTTCAAAAGTTGCATTTTCTGCGCCTTGCGCTGATTTCACTACCAGGCTATATCGAATGACCCCATCTTTTTCCACAGAGATAGATGCAGCATCTACGAAGTAGCGGTGAGTACTGGTAGGACCAACATTGAATTCCAGCAGGTTGCCGGCTTGGGGATAGGGGGGTAATTGTGTTTGCAGCTCCGCCCAGTCTTTGCCACGATCAAATTTATCTATAAATTTTTCTTTAGTTATACATGCTGTGAAAAATAAGACGCAAAGTATAGGAAGAAGAATTTTTTTCATTTAGCTATGTTTGATTAGATCCTTGAGCAAAGGCATCCTGTATTTCAGCATCAAATATTGCAATTATCGCTTGATAGACAGAATGATCATTACCCATACCGTGAATTGTAGTATCAAAGAAATGATCGAATAATACGCATGATATTACAAGTCAATACCATTTATGGTACATGATTGCAATATTCTTATTATTTAGAAATTAAAATCAACGCGTGGGCGCGTAGATTAAATTTATAATAGCAAATATTCAGGCTAATCTGTGCTTCGGAGGCGAGTGAACGCCTTTCTCCTTGTTATTCCATTTCTAAATCAAACCTGACTTTGTCAGCTTTGCCTTGCCGTATTATTTATACTGTCTGCGGCTCGCCTTCGCATCATTTTTGATTTGGAAATGGAATTAATATGATTACTGACATCATGGCTGCTGAGATACAGGCCCTACATAATTAATATGTGCAGAAAAAAGACTTGCCGAGATAATCATTAAACTACCTATCCACTCTTTAGGCGTCATTGTTTCATTTGCAAGATAGTATGAAGCAATGGCAGCAACGATCAACTCGAATAACATAATAACAATAGCCTGATTTGCCGGAATATGGGTTAAACCATATTGTAAGACTATACTCAGGAAGAAGATTATTAATCCCAGCACTAGCAAAAGTACCCAGATGTCTGTGGAGATGTCAGAGATTAATGGGAGGGATTCCATTCTCCAGGTTGCAAAAAATCCAATTAACGTGACACCTAACCATATTGCCATTGATTTTAATTGAATATTGTGCACTTGATTTTTACGAATCAGTACGTTGGCAAGCGCAAACATAATGCCACCTAATAACCCCATCCAGTCACCATACGAGGTAGGCAAAGGAAAGTCATTTCCTGGCTGCCATAACATTGTCATTGCGCCGATTAGAGATAGTAGAATGACCCAGTACCCAAGTAAGCTCAATTTTTCACTAAGCAGAACCCGTGCAAATAGAATTGTCCATAATGGTGCCAGATAAAATAGAAGTAAAACTCGCATAACTTCACCATGAATGATTCCCAGAACATAGGCAGTGTTCGCCAAACCTGAGCACACGCCAATCCAGACGAGTAGATAGACTGCTTTATCCAAGAAATTGAATGTTCGAACTTGTTTTCGGAATAACACAAGTCCAATTAATAAGGCAATAAAGTAAGTGAGGGTAGTAGAAGCTTCCCCCCTGATTCCAGCCTGCTCCAGTAAACGAAAGGGGTACCAAGCTACTCCCCAAAAAGTCGCACCAATGAGCAAAGCGGTGATCGGTACGATATTTTTTTGTTTGGTCAACATGAGGATTGCCCTTTATAATGGATAATTTTTATCAAATAAAGCATGTAAAAAGTAGTCTGCTAAAAAAATTGCTGTAGTTTAAGTGTAGAGAGCATTTGAGAAACATGCGCTCGCTTATACCTACTTTTGGCCTTACCATTAATATAGCAAAATGAATCCAACGCTGAACAACCTGCAGCCTTACCCTTTCCAGAAACTTTCAAAATTATTGGATGGAATCACGCCTAATCCATCGCTAACTCCCATTCATTTGCACATTGGTGAGCCTAAACATCCAACACCTAATTTCATTTGTCAGGAGCTAATTAATAATCTTGACGGCTTGGCACATTATCCCACAACCATGGGTGCAAAGTGGTTACGGACGAGCATTGCTACCTGGCTAATGCAACGTTATCGATTGACAGCCATTGATCCAGATACAGAAGTGATTCCGGTCAATGGCAGTCGTGAAGCTTTGTTTTCATTTGCTCAGGCTGTTATTGATGCCCATACAGCACAACCTCCGGTTGTAGTGTGCTCAAATCCTTTTTATCAGATTTACGAAGGCGCTGCCTTATTGGCGGGAGCAACTCCTTACTTTCTCAATACCCTAGCTAAAAATAATTTTGCATTGGATTATACGCAGCTAACGGCTGATATCTGGTCACGTACGCAACTTGTCTACGTCTGTTCGCCAAATAATCCTACCGGTAGGGTAATGACTATGGATGAATGGCAACAGTTATTTGCACTATCTGATCGTTATGGATTTGTCATCGCCTCAGATGAATGTTATTCAGAAATTTATTTTGATGAGGATCATCCCCCGTTAGGCGCTTTAGAAGCAGCTCACCAGCTTGGTCGAAATGGGTTTCCTCGGTTAGTCGTGTTCAGTAGTTTATCCAAGCGTTCCAACGTGCCTGGGATGCGTTCCGGTTTTGTGGCAGGGGATGCTGCTATTCTGAAAAAATTTTTGCTGTATCGCACTTATCATGGCAGCGCTATGAATCCAGTGGTGCAGGCCGCCAGTAAGGTTGCCTGGGCTGATGAGCAGCATGTGATCGAAAATCGCCGCATGTATCGGGAAAAATTCAATAAGGCCATGATTATCCTGGCAGAACATCTGCCGATTACTATGCCCGATGCCGCTTTCTATTTCTGGGTAAAAACACCCATCAGTGATGTTGAATTCACCCAAAAGTTATATCGCGATTATAATGTCAATGTTTTGCCGGGCAGTTACCTTGCACGTGAAGCCCACGGTGTTAATCCAGGTGAAAATTTCGTACGCATAGCATTGGTCGCACCATTAGCTGAATGTGTGGAAGCAATGGAAAGAATAAAAGATTGTTGTATCTGAATTGATTAAACGTTTTAAGGAATATCATGGAACAATTGCAAGCCATAATTGAAGAAGCTTTCGAGCGGCGTGCTGAGATTACACCGCGTAATGTCGAAGCAAACCTCAAAGAGTCAATTGCGCACGTCATTAATCTGCTTGATAACGGTAAGTTACGTGTTGCTGAAAAAATTGGCGGTGAATGGGTGACGCACCAGTGGATCAAAAAAGCAGTGTTATTATCTTTCCGGATAGAAGATAACGCTTTCATAAAAGGTGGTTTCTCTAATTACTTTGACAAAATTCCATCCAAATTTGCGGATTATAGTTCTAGAGATTTTCGTGATGGGGGTTTTCGGGTGGTACCGCCTGCTGCAGTTCGTAGAGGTTCATTTATCGCTAACAATGTAGTGTTGATGCCTTCTTATGTTAATATCGGCGCCTATGTTGATGAGGGCACTATGGTTGATACCTGGGCGACTGTGGGTTCTTGTGCTCAGATTGGTAAGAATGTGCATTTATCAGGGGGGGTAGGCATTGGTGGCGTACTGGAACCTGTGCAGGCCAATCCGACAATCATTGAGGATAATTGTTTTATTGGCGCGCGCTCCGAAATTGTCGAAGGGGTGATAGTTGGGGAAAACTCTGTCATTTCAATGGGGGTTTATATTGGCCAGAGCACTAAGATATACCACCGGGAAACAGGGGAAATCACTTACGGCCGAATACCGCCAGGTTCAGTGGTGGTATCAGGAAGCCTGCCTTCAGAGAACAAGCAATATAGCCTTTATTGTGCGGTGATTGTAAAACAGGTTGATGCTAAAACTCGTTCCAAAACAGGAATTAATGAGTTGTTGCGGGGAATTTAACTGTAATCGGAGTCTAGGCCGTATCAAACAAACCCCGGAGCTTCTCCGGGGTGGTAAGTATTATTTTTTTATTATTTCTTATATTTAGAGTTTATTGGCTTGCTGCTGATTGACTGTTCTTCGCGCGGATTTGATTACTAACCTTTTTGACCCCTTCAACCAACCACGCTTGCATAATGATCTGATCGACTTGGGCCTGATTGTCAACTAGACCACTTATCGATACTTCGCCGTTTCTTACCTCAATATTGAGAGCTAGATTTTTCACATCTGCATTAGCTGATAGCTTTGATTTAATATTGTTGGAAATAGCATTATCATCGTATTGAGGCCCCTCAGCGGGTACTACCCAGGATTCATGCACTTTTTCTGAATTACCACAGCCCGGTATGGCCAAAATGCTAAAAAGTATTCCAATTAGAATCCATAATTTATTGCGCATTTCTATATTATCTCCTTAAAATTAAAGTTAGCTTAAATTTAAATAAGGGGGAAGAAAACCTTGAGTGTCAATTAGTTACAAGATCTCTAGTTTGCAAGTATGCGATCACTTGCTGGGATAAATTTTCTGCAAGACAGTCGAATTCCTGTAATTCTGTCATTGCTCGTAACCAGGTCAATTGACGTTTTGCTAATTGCCGCGTAGCCGCAACCCCCATATCCCTCATTGTAGTGAGGCTAATGAAATTGTCCAGATACATGTATACCTGCCGATAACCGACACAGCGCATGGAAGGAGTTTCTGCATTTACACAAAATTGATCACGGATAGTGCGTACCTCATCAATCAATCCCATTTCTATCATTTTGTCGAAACGGAAAAGAATACGCTCATGCAAAATTTTCCGGTCAGCTGGCAGGAGCGCGATGCTGATCAGGCTATAAGGAAGCGGTGTACTTTTCTGTTGCGATAGTATTTCTGACATAGGTCTGTCAGTGAGATAGTATACTTCTAGTGCCCGTTGGATGCGTTGGCTATCATGAGGCTTGACGCGTTCTGCGGTGATTGGATCAAACTGCTTCAACATGCGATGCATTTCTGGCCAGCCTTTCTTTGCAGCAGCTATTTCAATCTTCCTCCGAATATTTTCATCTGCGGAAGGGAGTTCAGAGAGACCCTCTTTCAAGGCTTTGAAATAAAGCATGGTGCCACCTACTAATAGAGGTATTTTCCCTCTTGCTGTGATTTCATCCATTTTTGTGAGCGCATCTTGGCGGAATTGTGCGGCAGAATAATGCTCGTCTGGGTTAATTAAATCAATCAGATGATGAGGTACTGCAGCCAGGGCATACTGATCAGGCTTAGCGCTGCCGATATTCATTTTCCGATAAACCTGAGCTGAATCCACGCTGATGATTTCAACTGGAAAATATTGGGCAATTTCCATGGCTACATTCGATTTTCCGCTAGCTGTCGGCCCCATTAGAAGAATAGCAGGCGGAAATTCTGTTATGTTGTGCTTACTCAACATGTTGTTCTGAAAAAATTGAAGGAGTTAGCAAAATATCGAGAAACTATCTAAAAATTACTAGATCAATCATATGTTATGGTAATCAGTTACAATATATAAGCAGAGTCGCAACTAAACGGGATGAAACACATAAAGTCATTGAGTGCTTAAGCTTGATGATCACTTAATTTAATTCCAACAATAACAGGAATAAAAATTGAAGATCTTTGCTATTTTACTATTGCTGATAATACTTTACAGTCTTGGATCCGCACTTTACTACATGCTTAAAGATAATGGGCAGGGCACGCGTATGGTCAAATCATTAACAATACGTATTGCTCTGTCTCTGGTGCTTTTCGTTGTCATGATGATAACAACTTATATTAATTATATTTATAAAGGTTGAGTATTTTGATTACCCTTAAATCTGGGTAAAGCTGACAGCGAAAGATGAAAATCATCCTTTTCTTGTGCGCGATAGCCATAGCTGGGGCCGGTGCAGCATGTCTAAAATATCGCTGCAAATCGCTAGAATGATTTTCTAGAGCTTCAGAATTATCTGAAGCAGACAAAATTATCTCAAAGAAGATATCAGTAAAAGCGTGATGAGCTGAAGCATTAATCAAAATTAAATGCCCAGCCCTAAGGCGTTTCCTGATGAAGGGCATCTTATTGCCTGTTATTTATGCGTGTTGCTTCATTCCAGGAATGAATTGAAATACTTGACCCCATTTGCTTCCATAAATTGAAATAATTTAATAAAACCATCAATTTTTTCAAGAATGCCACACAGCACAATTCTAATTATGACTATTGCAGTCAGTCTCGGCCTGGCGCTGATTATGGGGATTGTTGCTCAACGATTAAAACTCCCTGTTTTAATAGGCTACCTACTGGCCGGCATGATCATTGGCCCTCATTCACCTGGGTTTGTGGCAGATATCGAGTTATCAAATCAACTGGCAGAAATCGGCGTCATTCTGCTGATGTTTGGTGTTGGATTGCATTTTTCGCTAGATGACTTGCTGGCAGTTCGACACATTGCGCTGCCAGGCGCAATTGTACAGATTGTAGTGGCAACTGCCTTGGGAGCCACAATTGCGATGAGTTGGGGCTGGGATATAGCTGCAGGTATTGTATTTGGTTTGGCGCTGTCAGTTGCTAGCACAGTTGTGCTCTTGCGTGCATTGGAGCAGCACGGATTGCTTAAATCGATCAATGGCAGAATAGCAGTTGGCTGGCTAATCGTTGAAGATTTAGTCGTTGTGCTGGCTCTTGTATTACTGCCGCCACTCTCCGTTGGTTTAGGAGGTGACACTAGCTCAGTTGCAAGTACGCAATTATTTATGACACTCATCATCACCTTAGCTAAGGTGTCAGCATTCATAGCATTCATGCTTATCGTGGGGAAAAGGCTTTTTCCATGGCTGCTTTGGCATGTTGCTAGCACCAAATCGAACGAGTTGTTCACGCTATGCGTTATCGCCGTTGCAGTGGGAATTGCGTATGGAGCAGCAATACTGTTTGATGTTTCCTTTGCGCTCGGTGCGTTTTTCTCCGGCATGGTGATGCGGGAGTCTAGTTTGAGCCATCGTGCCGCTCAGGAATCTTTACCGCTCAGAGACGCTTTTTCCGTGCTGTTTTTTGTGTCCGTAGGCATGTTGTTTGATCCGCATATTTTGATCGAGGAGCCGCTACACGTGCTTGTTGTAGTTGCGATCATTATGCTGGGAAAATCGCTGGCCGCCTTTATACTCGTGCTCATTTTTCGCTATCCACTTAATACAGCTCTCACGGTGTCGGTCAGTCTCGCGCAAATCGGGGAGCTCTCATTTATTCTTGCTTCGCTTGGCTTGTCTCTAGGGCTTCTTCCGCTTGAGGGATATAACCTGATATTAGTAGGGGCTTTTATTTCTATTACGCTTAATCCATTGATATTTCAATCAGCTGAGCCCATTCAGAACTGGATCCGTGCTCGTTCCCGACTCGCCCGCAGATTGGAGCGTTCAGTTGATCCGTTGGCAGAATTACCGCTGGCAGTTGCATCCAATTACGTGACAAATCATGTGGTAATTGTTGGTTATGGAGCTGTGGGGAAGCGTATAGGTGAAATTTTGGCCAAGAAAGGAATCCATTTTGTCGTGGTGGATCATAATCGCGAAGTCGTTGAGCGCTTACGTAAGCAGGGTATCCATGCTGTAGCGGGTGATGCCACTGATCCGGCTGTTTTGATCCAGGCGCACATCGCTCGCGCCAGCGTATTGATTATCACCGCTGCTGATGCGTTGCGGATACAACAAATGGTCGAAACCACCCACATCCTGAATCCGCAGGCTGAGATCCTAATCAGCACGCATGATGTAGAAGATGCTGCACGACTACAAAAAGAAAACGCAGGGACAATATTTCTGGATGAACAGGAGCTTGCAAATAATATTACCCATCATGTGCTGAAAAAGCTGGAAAGCCATAAATAGGAATCCCCAAAAGCATCTTTGGTATAAAACCGGTAAATACTGTTATTGAGGTTCCAGAAATACGAGTTTTGGGAGCGTCTCACCTGCATTATGACTGAGTTTGGTAAGACGCCCAGTTTTCAATAGACGGGGTTAACAGCAGCGGCTGATTTTGCCACCATAACGCGCTTCCTGCCGCTCACGGAAGAATGCTTCATAAGACATGATTGCCTTATCAGGATGCGCCTCTTTCATATGCGCAACATATACGTCGTATTCAGGCACACCGATCATTAATCGCATGCTTTGCCCTAAATAACTCCCAGCCCGGATAATTTTGTTTAACATGATGAAAAACCTCTATTTAGTAAGTTTAAAATTAATAAGGATTGACAGGAGATAATTCGACACGCGCTACTCTGCGTGCAAGCAGGATAGTTCTAAAGCCAAAAAACAACATACTGATCAGTATGCACATGAACATAGCTGCGAGCCCAGCGTCCAGGTAATCGTTAAAAATCACCTGTTGCATCTGGGAAGTTGATTTAGCAGGAGCAAGCAGATTCCCTAAACTGAGCGCCTCCTCATATGAGGTTGCATGGGCTAGGAAACCAATTCGGGGATTGTCATTAAATATCTTATGCCATGCAGCAGTTAAGGTCGTGCAGGCAATCCAAACGGTAGGGACAATGGTGATCCATGCGTACCGGTCGCGTTGCATTTTGAACAGAATGCAGGTACACAAAATGAGCGCAATGCAAGCGAGCATCTGGTTAGTGATACCGAATAGCGGCCATAAAGTATTGATGCCGCCTAATGGATCGATGACCCCTTGGTATAGGAAATACCCCCAACCACTGACACATAAAGTTGTGGCAATGAGATTTGCGACAATAGAATCGGTGCGTTTCATGGCAGGTACAAAAGTACCGAGCAGATCTTGCAACATGAATCGTCCAGCACGGGTACCTGCATCGACTGCTGTCAGGATAAAGAGTGCTTCAAACAGAATCGCGAAGTGATACCAAAATGCCATCATTGCCTGTCCGCCGATAAAGTTAGACAGAATTTGGGCCATGCCGACAGCCAAAGTGGGGGCCCCACCAGTACGTGAGATGATGGTATTTTCACCCACATCTTTGGCAGTTTGGGTCAGCATTTCCGGTGTAAGATAAAAGCCCCATTGCGAAATGGTTTGAGCAGCAGACTCAGCTGTGCTACCAATCAGTGCTGCCGGACTATTCATTGCAAAATAGATCCCTGGTTCGATGATTGAAGCAGCAACCAGAGCCATAATCGCGACAAATGACTCCATCAGCATGGCGCCATAGCCAATGAAACGGGCATCTTTCTCATTTTTAATCATTTTGGGTGTCGTACCCGATGAGATTAATGAATGAAAACCCGAGACAGCACCGCATGCGATAGTGATAAAGAGGAAGGGAAACAAGCTGCCAGACCAGACTGGGCCCGTTCCATCAACAAATTGTGTGAAAGCCGGCATTTTAAGCTCTGGCGAAATAGCCAGCACACCCATAGCTAGCCCGACTATCGTTCCGATCTTGAGAAAAGTCGAGAGATAATCGCGCGGTGCCAGCAATAGCCAGATCGGCAGCACCGAAGCGATTGCGCCATACGCAATCAACATCCAGGTGAGTTGGACGCCATTAAAGGTAAATAAAGCTGCCAGCTCAGGATTTTCCTGAATGGATTGCCCACCGACAATCGCGAGCATGAGCAGAATGAAGCCGAGCAATGAAACCTCACCAATTTGTCCTGGGCGGATATAACGTGCATAAATACCCATAAAAAATGCAATGGGAATGGTCGCGGCCACAGTAAAGGTTCCCCAAGGTGACTCCGCCAGCGCCTTGACCACAATCAATGCCAATACCGCCAGCAGAATCAGCATGATAAAAAAGGTGCCGACCAACGCGATCATACCGGGGATGGGCCCAAGCTCAGATTTAATCATGTCACCGAGCGAGCGGCCATCGCGCCGCATCGACATAAATAACACGATGAAATCCTGCACGGCACCAGCCACAACCACGCCTATCAGCAACCACAGTAAACCGGGTAAATAACCCATCTGGGCAGCCAGAATTGGCCCAACCAAAGGTCCAGCACCGGCAATTGCAGCAAAATGATGGCCAAACAACACGTACTTATTGGTCGGCACATAATCCAGTCCATCATTAAATTTATGCGCAGGCGTCATGCGCTCAGAATCAAGTCCCAATACACGCCGTGAAATAAACAAGCTGTAATAGCGATAGCCAATCAGGTGAACACAAACAGCTGCAATCACAATCCAGATAGCGTTAATGGATTCGCCTTGCTGCAGGGCAATGACGCCAAAAGAAAAGGCACCTGCAATGGCTAATACCAACCAGCCAGTATGCTTAATAAGATGATTCATAATTCTTCCCTATAGATAATAGTTACGATTGACTTGAAATGTGATGCTTATCCTATTTTTTAATTTTACTTTACTGATAGGTCATAAGAATATTGTGAAACTACATTGCTAGATAACTAATTCCATTTCTAAATCAAAACTGACTTTGTCGGCTTCTCCTTGCCGTATTACTTATACTGTCTGCGGCTCGCCTTCGCGTCATTTTTGATTTGGAAATGGAATAAGCTGGCTATTTCACAGATAGAACGCACATTTCAGCATACCATTTATATAAACACCGTTCGGCCTGAGCTCGTCGAAGGCCGTTATTTGGTGGTTCGACAATCTCACCGCGAGTGGTAAAAGTTTTACGGGAATGATCTCCGATAGGGAATGATGGATGGAAATAGTTTAAGAATAATCCATAGGGGTTTGAATAACGCTATCCCTTATGAAATACTTGGCGGATTTCAATCTTTCAAAGAACCATCAGATAGCTGATTCATGACTCCAGCAGCACTCAAACAACTCGAAAACGATCTCTGGTCGGCAGCCGACAATCTGCGCGCCAATTCCGATCTTAAGTCCAGTGAATATTCCACACCGGTACTTGGGCTGATTTTTCTCAAGTTCGCTGACAACAAATACCGGCAGCATGAGGAGAAAATTCTGGCTGAATACACTGCGCTCAAAGGCACGCGCCGGGAAAAATCCCTCTCCGAGATTGCCATTGAGCAATGCGGTTTCTACTTGCCGGATCACGCGCGAGACCAAACAGGCTAACATTTACTACGAGGATCCTTACGACAGCTTCGGGAAATTCGATTATGTGCTGGCTAATCCTCCATTCGACATCGATGACGTGAGCTTGTCGCGCGTGGAAGGAGACACACGTTTCAACACCTACCGCATTCCGCGCACTAAAAACAAGGCGAAGGATCAGGGCAAGGAAACGGTGCCGAATGCCAACTACCTGTGGATCAATCTGTTCGCCACTTCACTCAAGCCCGACGGTCCAGTGGCAGTGGCCATGGCCAATTCGGCCTCCGATGCGCGCTATTCGGAAGTAGACATCCACCGCACATTGATTGAGCAGAATCTGATTTATGGCATGCTCACGCTGCCATCCAACATGTTCTACATGGTTACCTTGCTGGTAACACTGTGTTTTTTCGACAGGGCTAAGTAGGAAGAGCGCATCCTGTTGAACGTATAGTTAGGTGCGTATTAAGCCAACCTAGTACCGAAACGATAGTCTTTAGGAGAAAGCCGATTCTTTTCAGCGAATGCCTGCTTATATGCAGATACATCCCACAGCCATGCTTCTTGAATTTGATAGTACCGATCATACAGGACCCAAATCAAATAGTCCCATTC
The DNA here is from genome assembly GCF_033063275.1 of Nitrosomonas sp. Is37. Taxonomy (NCBI): domain Bacteria; kingdom Pseudomonadati; phylum Pseudomonadota; class Betaproteobacteria; order Nitrosomonadales; family Nitrosomonadaceae; genus Nitrosomonas; species Nitrosomonas sp. Is37. The sequence goes on from NZ_JAWJYP010000022.1 coordinate 11,818, forward strand.
ATAGTTTTTGGCCTTCGGAACAAGAGTCACAAAACTGCCCGGCTTGCCACTGGGGCGATTTGCCTTGATTTGATATCTAAAGCCATTGTGGATGAAGTCGTGACCTTTTTGGACTGCAGTTTTACCTTGCGCACCTGCCGACAAATCTTCAATGCTCATGCCAAGGAGCAGCGCCGCATCATATTCCGATATTGCAGACGTGATAGACGGGCAAACTCCAAAGGACTGTTCCCATTCAAGAGCCGCGTCTACTAGTTGCTGCCGGAGATTCTTCATGAGCACCTAGCAATCCGCTGGAGCGCAGTGTTAGCTTTCATCTGAAAATATGCGCGCGATGAAAAGCCAAATACTTTCTGTGCTCAGGCTCAACTCGCTTCAAGCGCATATAGGAAGTAACGCCCAAAGCGCAAGCATCCTCTACCGTGAGTCGTTTTGATATAAGAATCTTTCCGTCATCATTAAAACTAACGTACCCAGAGTCGAAGCATGCATCAAGTGCTGGAGACAGCAACAGGCCGTTGTAGAGATTTAGGCGCTCCTCCAACGTAGCCTTAGCCCAAGGTTTGATGTGGGACGCGCGAAGCAGTGCCGCTTCTCCACAACCCGTAACCGCGCAAGCTGACCAGTAGCTGATTAGACTCTCCCGGAATCTGCCTTGGCCAATTCGCGCTTTGACAATGGCCTCACGTTCTGTAGACGGAAGGCTCAGATAATCCTGAACATTGGCAAGTTTGTTCTCATGCTCCATCTGGGCAGCCAGCATCCACGCGAACGAGTGAGCGTCAAGCAAAGTCACTTCACTTGCAAGACTCTCGGCAAGCATAGCCTTGAGTTCTCCGATTAGAGCAACATAGATCGAGTAGTTTTCCCAGGAGCATCGGTGGCTGGTCTTGAAGTCGGCCCCCAAGTGTTCAAATGCTCGGTCGAAGAAAGTAGGCGCGATTGGAAGGTACTTTGAACGGTCTTTCAGGAAGAACAAATAGGCTAGAAGCGGATAGGTTTTCCCAAAAAAGCTGACCAACTCAGCAAATGATTCTTCGTCTTGCTCCTCGCGGTAGAGCTTGAACAAGCATTCTTCGATTTTTGCCAATTTAGCTTGCTGGTTCTTGGCCTCATAAAGTGGCTGGTGTGGCCGAGCTTCTTTGCCAAAGCGCCCCTTCCACGGCACAAGGTTGCTCTTGGGTATTTCAATGGCCCCAATGACGGCTTCAACTATGTCGCCGGTTCCAATGTCGGATTGTTTCCAAGCTTGAAACGCTAGGGCATCTCGCCCTGCATGGTGAATCTCGTACTTGTAGCCCTCTTGCTCCTCGGTGTATGGATTCGATGCAAAGGAGACGAAGGCGAGACCGGAGTGTTCTTCAACGAAACTTCTAAATGCTTCAAGCTGTTGTTGAAACAGGTAAGGATCTATGTGCGGCCCATCGATTGCCATTAAAGTCTCCGTGGAAGCTAACACCAGAATAAGCCGCCAAATTTGGAGCGGCAGCGGAAAATTTGGTCGGCTTGATTCACTTGTTATATTCCTCCATAAACTCCTTTTTTATGAAATCTATAACCTTCTCCTCAGCTCCAATTCCCCTAAGTTTATCAAGCGCAAGAACCAACCGTTCTTTAGTTTCTTCTTCGCTAAAATCCAGATTTGATTCGCCCTTTAAGTCAAAGCTGGTTTGCCCGGCTATTGCTCCGAGCTCCTTAATCTGGTCTCGTGAATGAAAGTCTATCTTAGACTTTACCTTTTCGCGTGCTTCTGAGAGCCAGCTGATTGAATCATTAACTGTACGAGATAAGAATTCGAAAAATCTTTTAGCATTGGGTGGGTACAGCAAGTCAATATCTGAAGAAAAGATTTTTTGCTCTCCGAGTTCATTCAAATATGAATTGATGCTTGCCTCCAACACCGCCCTATAGCATTCAAAGGTTATGTATTCTTCGTTGTCTTTTGAACTTTCATAAAATATTTGCGGCATCCATTGAGCCGCTCTTTCAAGAAGCTCTTTATCAAGGTGCCCAACGCCTTTGTTTCGCACATGTCCAATAAACTCTAATTCCCGACGTAATGCTCTAGTTTTGGAGATAAATTCTCGATCCCAGTCAACTTGCACAACGTTTAAAGTATCTCTCAAGTTGTGAAGTGAGACAAAAACATTGCGCGTATTCCTGAATTTTTGGACCAGACTTTCTTTGTCCGAAATTGGCTCTTGAAGAGCCTTGTCATAGCAGACTAGGTCGTGCAGCAAGATTGTAAGACGAATAAAATCTGCCTTTTCTGGGATATCATATTTATTCTTGCTCAAAAGTCTCACCGTACCTTCATAATATAATGCCTCCGTTTACCAGGCCACGGCGAACGACTTCAATTTCACCAAACCGCGTGGCCCACAGCCTCGGTGCAACGGATTATTATGCATCTACCTTCTTCGGTTCATCTGGAAAACGAATAAAGTTCAGGAATTGTTTCCCAAGCGGCGAGATCACGGAATCGAGAGGATCATTGATCTGTTTGTGATTTAGCAACCCCTTCCTTACCAACTCGGAGTAGACCTGACTCATCACCTCGCGGTGATCTCGGAACTCCGGAAATGCTCGTTCTTCGATTCCTGACCGCTTTGCTCCAAGTTCGAGGAACAGGGGGACCGCCACGCCTTCATATTGGTCGTAATCTTCATCCACGATGTCTTGCACTTCGATTCCATTTTCGGCGCACCATGTCTTAGGATCTTCGCAGAAGGAGAGGTATCGCACGTGCAGGGTGCTCAAGGTATCAACGTACTTGAGAAAGAAGTCATGGACATCGTTAGCGCGTGCTGGAAGCTAATGCCGCATTCAAAAGAAGATGGCGCAACGCTGTCAGTTTGGCTGAGTCTGTATCTGTAGACACCCTTTGCAGGATTTCCGTTACAAGGTCGTGAAACGAACTATTGTCTTTGAGGTCATCCAGTGCCAGCCCTCGGTTTTCTTCCAGCCATACAAGTGCATCTGCCACTTCAGCCATCCATTCCCGTTGCCTTTTCTCAAGGGGATTTCCAACTATCTCGTTGAGAATCTCCACCGCAGCGGAACCGGCGAATGGAATGGTACCCAAGCCGGCCCGTGCTACAACCATGGCTCGATCGCCCCACGACTTTTTGGGGATTGTGAGTTTCTTATTCTTCGCCATGTGAATCCTGATGCATAACGTGAAGTAACCGGCGGACCATAGGCGAGCGAACGCCCGCCGCAAGAAAAGGTGTCAGTCATTGAGTAGTGCATGAAGTGCATTTATCCCAGATTTTCCATTAGGAAAATTTTCTAATGGAAGCTGATGCTTCAGCTGGAGGCAAAATGCATAGCATTTTGACGGTCTGCTGCAAGCATTTGTCAGCCTTGAACTGCCTCGAGTTCACCTCCAAACTCATAGATTTCACCACCTTCGTGCAGTTCTCCTGAAATCTCAATGTATTGGCCTATTTCCTTGTGTTTAATACGAAACACAATGTCCCATGGATCGCTCGCTCGCGTTCCATTGCTACTTGCATATACGTTTTGCGCCAAATACGACCCGTCCGGCTGAAGCAAAGCCGGTTCTCCTGACTCTGCCACCCATCGTCCGTGCTCCGACGTCACTGAAGCGAGAGAAAAACCTATTTCGCTCTCACGAATAATGAATGCAATGATTTCCACGTGTGCGATTAGGTCGTCGTAATAGAGCTTGCCAGAATATTGTTTTGGTTTCATATGATTTGTTTTGGATAACGACAAAGCTCACCCGACCGCGCCTATCCACGAAACCTGAAAACACAAAATAGCCTCCGGGAGCGGGTCGAGTGGAGCGCTATGTTAGGCCCACATTTCGCAAAATTCATCAGTCATGACGGTTAGTTTTCATCAATAATTACCGCTTCATCTATACCATTTGCATACGGACTTTTGAGTGCATGTTCGCATGCTTCTATCACAAATTTATCAACTCCAGCTCGAAAATCAAATAAGATTTTCTTGGCATGGATTGTTTTTTGGTTTGCTTTCAAAAATTCAATGATCTGATTTGCTAATTGGTTCGCATCATTTAAATCTCTTACATAGCGGCGGGGGACGATACTAATCGGAGCTTTGGGATACAAGCTGCCTGATTCATCAGCTCGGTTTGACTGCCTTGAAAAATTTTCTATAGCATCTCTGTCAATTCCAAAACTTTCACCATATAGATTAAGCATAGCGAAGCCCGTCTCGGCAAATGTCAAAATATGGTATTCGCCGCTTTTTGCAGATTCAGGCGCACTTCGTGTTTTGATGATTCTCATAATACTTTATGTCGTGTAATGGCCTAACTAGTAATTATATGGTTTCCGTGTATCTACCATATTTAAGAATAAGAAACAACAAAGTTGTGATATTAGTCCAATTTGCTAACTGTATATCATCCTAAATAAAACGGTATACAGTTTTGGAGATCATGACATTGCAAGCTATCTCATATTATCTGGACAGGGTATTCAGAGATTCATTGAATAAAATTGATTGACTGTTTTGACCGGAAACGGCCATTTCAATGATGGCAATTGTCAGTTCCTACTCAATTCTATTTTTGAATACGTCAGATTAAATACAAACTGTTCCAAGTAAATCATTCAAATGCAACCTTTCCCGTTCGCGATGTGCTTGTCGAATCGTTAAGCAACTAACATTGGTCTTCGGCAGTTCGGCAGTTCGGCAAGCTCACTACTCACAACTCAGGCTGAACGGCGTCTTTGTAAATGTTACGCTGGAACGGTCTGCTAGCATGGGGTATTTAGCCAGTTGATGATTGATTCTGTGCTAAAATCAATATTTTGTAAGCTCATCTGATGCTCGCAAGTTTCCAATACTATTACTTGGTACCATTGATATAAAAAATGCTGCTGATGATCGACAATTACGATTCTTTCACCTATAACCTGGTGCAATATTTTGGTGAGCTGGGTGAGGAAGTCGAGGTTTTTCGTAATGATGAAATAACACTGGAAAGTATTAAAAAGCTTCATCCTGACAAGATTGTCATTTCCCCAGGTCCCTGTACTCCTAATGAAGCTGGGATTTCCTTGTCATTGCTTAGAGATTACGGTGGGCAGATTCCGACGCTTGGTGTATGCCTGGGTCACCAGAGCATCGGTCAGGCATTCGGTGGTCGGATTGTTCACGCTAAACAGCTCATGCATGGTAAAACCTCGCAGATTTTTCATCATGATGTCGGCGTATTTCGTGGTTTGCCCAATCCGTTTATAGCGACGCGCTATCATTCTCTTGTGATTGAGCGTGAAAGTTTGCCGGATTGCCTGGAGATTACTGCCTGGACTGAAGATGGTGAAATCATGGGGGTACGCCATAAGACACTGCCTATCGAGGGGGTGCAGTTTCATCCGGAGTCGATTTTGAGCGAGCATGGGCACCAATTACTCAGAAATTTTCTGGTTGGCGGGTAACAATCAGATATCTAATTCTTTCATAAAGCCATTTAATCTGTGAATCCACAAGCGATATTGGCTCGCCTGATCGAGCAGCGGGAAATTCCATATGATGACATGCTGACACTGATGCGGCAGATCATGCTTGGTGAAATGTCGCCGCTATTGATTGCTGCCATCATTGCAGGGTTGCGGGTAAAAAAAGAAACTATCGAAGAAATTGCTGCCGCAGCCCAAGTGATGCGTGAATTTGCTACCCGAGTTGACGTGTCGAATTTGACTCATTTGGTCGATACTTGTGGAACAGGTGGAGATGCTTCCCATACCTTCAATGTATCAACTGCATCAACTTTTGTTGCTGCTGCAGCGGGCGCACAGGTGGCCAAACATGGTGGGCGTTCAGTATCCAGTAAATCGGGCAGCGCGGATGTGCTCGAAGCCGTCGGGGTCAATCTGAATCAAACACCTCAGCAAATTGCTCAGTCTATTGATCAAATCGGTGTCGGTTTCATGTTTGCGCCTAATTTTCATCATGCGATGAAGCATGCTGCCCCCGTTCGGCGTGAATTGGGGGTACGCACATTATTCAATATTCTGGGGCCACTTACTAATCCTGCCGGTGCCAAAAATCAGTTATTAGGCGTATTTGACGCGAGGCTAGTCAGTATCATTGCGCGTGTGCTACAACGCCTGGGTAGTCATCACGTTATGGTCGTACACGGTTATGATGGTCTGGATGAGATCACGATTACCGGGGAAACAAGAGTGGGTGAGCTTAAGCAAGGTGAAATTTATGAATATACGATCCAGCCAGAGGATTTTGGTATTGCCAGTGCACCGATTGAAACCATTAAAGTAACCGATCTAGCCCATGCCAAAGAAATGCTGTTAGCTGTGCTGGATAATCAGTTCGGACCAGCGAGAGACATTGTTTTATTGAACGCAGGCGCAGCCATTTATGTAGCAGGAATCACAGCATCGCTTGCCGAGGGAATCGAAAAAGCCCGTAGCGTTCTCGCAAGTGGTGCAGCCATGAAAAAAATGCAGGATTTAATCGCATTTTCCCATCATCAAAGTAGTTAGGATTCAAGCATGTCTGATATTCTGAATAAAATTCTTACCGTTAAAGTTCAGGAAATAGCCGCTGCCAGAGCATCAAAGCCGTTAGCGGCGATAGAGGCAGAGTCTCAAGCAGCGACTGCACCGCGTGATTTTGTTGGCGCTATTCGCACCAAAATTGATCAGGGATTACCTGCTGTGATCGCTGAAATAAAACAGGCGAGTCCAAGCAAAGGATTGTTGCGCGGGCGGGTAAAGTCAGCGACAACACCTTCTAATTTGACTATGGGAAATACACTTGGTACTGAGATCGAGGGGTTTGATCCGGCAGAGATTGCGGCAAGTTATGCTAGGTATGGCGCTGCTTGCCTGTCCATTTTGACAGATAGACAATTCTTCATGGGGAGCGCAGATTATCTAAAACAGGCGCGTATGGCCTGTGAGCTACCGGTGTTGCGCAAAGATTTCATTTTGGATGATTATCAGGTATTCGAATCCCGTGCCATGGGTGCGGATTGTATTTTGTTGATTGTTTCCGCTTTTCTGCTGTTTCCTTATCCAAATGAAAAGCATGCAGCCGATCCACTTGCACGTATGCATCAACTCGAGTTTCTTGCGCATTCACTTGGGATGGCAGTATTGGTTGAAGTGCACGATGCTGATGAACTAGAACTTGCCCTGCAACTGACTACACCGCTGATTGGTATTAACAATCGCAATTTACGTACTTTTGAGACGCGCCTGGATACGACCTTGCAGTTGCTAGAACAAATTCCAGCGGAGAAAATCGTCGTTACTGAGAGTGGTATCAAAACACGTGATGACGTCGCTTTAATGCAGGCGCATCAGGTGAATACGTTTTTAGTAGGGGAAACATTCATGCGCGCGGACGATCCTGGAGTAGAGTTGGAATGCCTGTTTTTCTAAGCTAGGTTTGCTTAAGTGGTTCACATGTTTTGTGCCGATCAAGAAATGTGAGCAACATACTATTTTGTCGGTGCACTCTGCCGGATAGGGATCTGTGAAGGTGAGAACTGAAGTCATTCCATCGCTAAATCAAATCTGACTTTGTCGGCTTCTCCTAGCCGTATTATTTATACTGCCTGCGGCTTGCTTCCGCGCCATTTTTGATTTGAAAATAGAATAACTCCCTTTGATTGGACAATCTAAGAAACAATCTAATAAATAAATTAAGCTTTAGAGTAGCTTGTCACAATTCTGCAATATTCATCAACTAGTATTCGTTACTCATTTAATTTTGCCCAGGCGATATCATTAATTTGCAGAGCTAATTACACACGGAGGAATCCACTTTGAAATCACATATACTCAAAATTATCCCTTTCGTTATAGTCTTAACTACGGCGATCACTATGAATAGTCAAGTCAATGCCAGTCCAACTGTAACGATTGATGGTTCTAGTACTGTTTATCCTATTACAGAAGCGGTTGCAGAAGATTTTCAGAAAGCTAAAAAAGGCGGGGTTAGGGTAACAGTAGGAATATCGGGGACAGGAGGTGGTTTTAAGAAATTTTGTCGAGGAGAAATTGATATCGTCAATGCTTCGAGACCGATCCAGCATTCTGAAATGGAAGCTTGCAAAGCAGCGGGTGTTCAGTATATAGAAATGCCCATTGCGTTTGATGCCTTAACAGTAGCAATTAATCCCCATAATACATGGAGCAAAACGATAACAGTTGCCGAGTTGAAAAAGATATGGGAGCCATCGGCACAGGGGAAAATAACCAAGTGGAATCAAGTTAATCCAGCATGGCCTAATGAAAAAATCAAGTTATTTGGCGCAGGTGCGGATTCTGGTACATTCGATTATTTTACAGAAGCAATTGTTGGCAAGGCAAAATCGAGTCGTGGTGATTTTACGGCTTCTGAGGATGATAACGTGCTCGTACAAGGTATAGCAACTGATAAGTACAGTCTTGGTTTCTTTGGTTTTGCTTATTATATTGAGAACAAGAAGAAAGTAAATGCTGCTGCGATAGATAATGGTAAGGGTGGTGTTATTCCTTCAGCAGAAACAGTAGAAAATGGAAGCTATCAACCTTTATCCCGCCCAATCTTTATCTATGTAAACGCCAAGGCAGCAGATAAGTCCGAAGTGAATGAATTGGTAGATTTTTACATGAAAAATGCACCTGCTCTTGTAAAAGAAGTCAAATACTTTCCTCTGCCGGCAGAGGTTTATCAGTTGAACTTGGATCACCTTAAGCAAAGAAAAGTGGGTACCGTTTTTGGTGGCGAGAGCAAATTAGATCTCAGAATTGATGAAGTGGTAAAACTAGAAAGACGATTATAGAAAAAATAACCTCCGGTTTTGCCGGAGGTTATTTTGATTTGTTTCTCAATTGTCGATAGCAGGGCTTAAAAGCTTGTTTTCTCAGGCACTATCCTCCGTGTGATTTGTACTATATCCAGGCCACACCTTTATTCAGATCTCCTCTAGCCTATTTTATCTTTCCAGTTGAATTCTCTTCATTGAGAACGATTTTCAATTCTTTAGATTCTAGCAAATTTACTGACTTGCTAAGCCTCATTAAAGAAATGTCATATATGTCATGAAATTGTAATAATGTCATAAAACTGTAATACTATTTTATTACCATGCTGCCCTTAAGGATACCTCATTAAGGACAGAACATGAAAATATTCAAACATGCTCTAGCATTCTCTTTTGCTTTGAGTGCCGGAGTTATTTCAGATGCAATTGCGTTGGAGCTTTATGTTGATACCGAGACCAAGCAAATTTTTGCTGAGCCAGGACCTGGCCGGGTACTTTTAGGTACTTTCGTAAAAGCTGAGGATATACCTCCAAAAACAGAAACACCGAAAGTACTACCAGCACCATCGCAGACTTCAGCAGAATCATCGAGAAAAACTGAGTCGGCTGAATTAGCTCCAATCCGCAAGAACCAAACGACGGAAGTGGCAGATAAAGCTGCGAATGAGAGTCTTGCCAACCAGGTTTCGGTACTTGAAGAACGCGTTAAGGAAGTCGAGAAAGTCCACATGGATTTTGATGATCGAGGTTTGCATTTTAAAACCAAGGACGGTAATTTCTCATTTGCAGTAAATGGACGTATCCAGCCTGCTGCAGAATACAATTTTATCAATGAACCCAATCCTCCTATTGGTAGCAATACACCCAATGAGTTGAATAGTGGCGCAACTATCCGCCGTGCACGTCTTGGTGTTGAAGGTACTTTCTTTAAAGTATGGGATTATAAATTGGAGTACGATTTTAGCCGTGGCAATGGCACGGTAGCAGCCGGGATTACTGATGCTTTTGTACGATTTAATCACACCGATGCATTGTCATACAAAATTGGTTCATTCAAAGAACCGTTCAGCTTGGAAGAAGCTGCCAGTAACCGTTTTTTAACTTTTATTGAACGCCATATGGCAGTTAACTCTTTCATTGATAATCCTAATGTATATAAAACTGGTATTGGTGTCAATTATGCGGTTCCGCGCTGGCAGACTGGGATCGCTTTTCAAACAGAACCTATTGGTGCGGGGAATTCGGCTAATACCTCGGTTAACGCCAACGGTAATCAGAACCGCAATAATGGCTCTGGTGACACCGGCTGGACAGCTATCGGTCGTATAACAGGCAGGCCGTGGATGGAAGATGACACCAAATTCTTGCACGTAGGTATCTCTGCAGGACACACTACGGTCAATACGCAGTTCCGAGCTGACGGCACTATGGTTGGAGAGGGATCAACTAGCGGCGGCGGCGGTATGTCATTTGTTGGATTCCTTGGAACAAACGTAGATCGTACCAATGTTCTGAATACCGGAAACCTGAGTAATGGTGCACTAACCGATCCAAATCGCCGCCAGATCACCAGTTTCGATCGCTATGGGGCAGAATCCTGGTTAGTTTATGGTCCATTTGCAGCACAAGCTGAATTTTTACGTACCAATATCAATGGTGTCGGTTATGACAATGAGCATTTGACTGGCTACTACGGTTTTGTAAGCTACTTCCTGACCGGTGAATCCAAAGCTTACCATGTCAGAAACGGTGCAGCAAACCGGATTAAGCCCAAGAAACCATTTCACTGGAATCTTTCAGGCTTGGGTGCATGGGAGGTCGCTGCTGGCTATGATTTTATTGACATGAACTCGGGTGTAATTAGAGGTGGTCGAGCTTCAATGTTCAGATTTGCCTTAAATTGGTATCCTCATTCGAATGTCAAACTTCAGAACAATATGGTCTATTTGCTAGATATCGACACATCTGGAACTCCAACTACAGATACTCGAGGCTACTCCGGCGGTGCAGGCGCACGAACCCACGGATGGGATAATGGTAGTTTTGCAGCATTCCTATCACAGATTACAGTCGATTTTTAACCGAGTGTAAAGAAAACAAGATGTTAAGGTTTTCCACACGCCGAGAATAGAGGGCTATTTCCTGAATTCTCGGCAGTGTAATGAGGAATAGGAGTGTTCTGAATCTAAACCGGCAATTTATTGTGCAGTGAGCTGGTAATAGTGATGATATATATAAACTCTAATGTTTCCAAAGCTATATCGCACTTATTCGCATTTATTTAAAAAAACCAGTTTCTGATTGATGAAGAGTATAGTAATTTATGTTCTGATCGATCAGAAACAAGCGGATATGATCAAAGTCTAGAAATATGTATTAACATTCTTATACACATAGTACCGAAACTGCTCTAAGGTAAGCTACTCTAAGCGGTATCTCAAACAAAGGAGGATAAAATGTTACAAGTACACACTCTTAAAGTGCTGAGTATGTTTATCTTAATGAGTGCCTTAATCGGTGCTGCCGATATTGTGAGTGCTCAGTCAATTATCAAAATAGATGGCTCCAGCACCGTTTATCCCATTACCAAAGCACTAGCAAAGAATTTCCAGGTAGCTAAAAAAGATATTGTCAAAGTGATGGTCAATATCTCAAGTAGCGGCAGTGGCTTCAACAAATTCTGCCGCGGTGAAATAGATATCGTGAATGCTTCCCGCCCTATCCTGGAAAATGAAATGGCAGAGTGCAAAAACTCCCGCGTGAAATTCGTAGAGATACCCGTTGCTTTTGATGCAATAACCGTGGCTGTTAATTCGGATAACAATTGGAGTACAACCATGACTGTCGCACAATTGAAGAAAATATGGGAACCAATTGCCCAGGGCAGAATTACCAAATGGAATCAGATAAACCCGGCATGGCCAAATGAAGATTTCAAACTTTTTGGAGCTGATTCAGCATCTGGCACTTTTGATTACTTTACCAAGGCTATCGTTGGCAAGTCAAAATTAAGCCGTGGCGATTATGTTGAATCCGAGGATGACAACGTATTAGTGGAGGGGGTGGCAAACAACAAGAATGGATTGGGTTTCTTCGGTTTTCACTATTACATCGAGAATCAGGATAAAGTTAAAGCCGTTGCGATAGATAGCGGTAATGGTAGTGTTTTGCCATCTGTTGAAACAGTTGAGAGCGGAAGTTACCAACCTCTATCCCGTCCTATTTTTATTTATGTAAGTATCAAGGCAGCAGAGAAACCTGAAGTGAGAGAGTTTGTTGAGTTTTATATGAAGAATGCTCTTCTTCAGGTGAAAAAAGCCAAATCCTTCCCATTACCACCGTCAGCCTACCGAACCATGTTAGAGCACTTCAATAATAAAAGATCGGGAACTGTATTTAATGGCAGGCCAGCAATCGGCCTTACGATTGATGATTTGATCAGACGCGAGGGTCGTACGGAATTCGAGCATTATTAAGATAGTCATCAGAACAAATCTTAAATGATGATTTGGCATTGTATGACACGGAATAACAGATTAAACTAAAATCTGTAAAGATTTGTTAGTGTTGTCAATTATCTAAAAACAACATCGTCCATTACTTATTCTATGGAAACAAAATTTCAAAGAAAGCGGCCAAAATATCTTAATCTCTTTAAGATTAAGCAGCCGTTGCCAGCGCAGGTTTCCATCCTGCATCGTATAAGTGGTGTATTATTGTTTTTTCCGGGTATTCCATTGTTACTTTGCAGCTTGCAAATGCTATTAGGTTCGCCTGAGGGTTTTGCTGAGTTACAACTGATACTGGTTAATCCATTTGTAAAAGGCGCCTTATTATTGCCAGTATGGTTTTTTATGCATCATTTTTGCGCAGGTATTCGTTATCTGGCGCTGGATTTACATTATGGTATTTCCCTGGAACAAGCGCGTTTAAGTAGTAAGATTGTATTCATAATGGGTTTTATCCTAACAGTGCTGATGGGAGCTTTATTATGGTAAAAGATATGAATCGTATTATAAGCGGCGCTCATTATGGTTTGCGGGATTGGTTAATCCAGCGCGTTACAGCAGTATTGATGGTAGTTTATGTATTGCTATTAGCCTTCCTATTCAGTTTCTACCCAATTTCTGATTATGCAGCATTGAAATCGCTATTTACCAGTCAGTGGGTGAGAATAGCTTCTTTTTTATTTTTTATAAGCCTTTGTTGGCATGCTTGGGTAGGTATGCGTAATGTATTTATGGATTATATTCATGCCACAATTATTCGTCTAACGTTGCATATCGCAGTCATCATTTCTTTGTTTTTCTATCTTATCTGGTTTGCTGAAATTCTGTGGGGTTAACGTGAACATCCCGAAACGAAAATTTGATGTGGTGATTGTTGGTTCAGGCGGAGCAGGGATGCGGGCTGCGCTGCAATTATCAGAAGCTGGTTTAAAAGTAGCCGTTCTATCTAAGGTTTTCCCCACTCGTTCACATACAGTTGCTGCACAAGGCGGTATTGCTGCCTCCCTGGGTAATGTCACCGAGGATAATTGGCATTGGCATATGTATGATACCGTAAAGGGATCTGATTACCTCGGTGATCAGGATGCGATTGAATTCATGTGTCGGCAGGCTCCCGAGGTTGTTTACGAGCTCGAACATTACGGTATGCCATTTGATCGATTGGAGAATGGCAAAATTTACCAGCGTCCTTTTGGCGGGCACTCACGGAATTTTGGGGAGACGCAGGCAACACGATCTTGTGCAGTGGCTGATCGCACAGGTCATGCCATGCTGCATACACTTTATCAGCGTAATGTGAGTGCAAACACCCAGTTTTTTGTAGAGTGGATGGCGTTAGATCTCTTGCGGGATGAGCAAGGTGATGTACTTGGTGTAACCGCGCTGGAAATGGAAACTGGCGAGGTCATGATTCTTCAAGCCAGGGCGACTTTATTTGCCACAGGCGGGGCGGGGCGCATTTTTCAGGCGAGTACGAATGCCTTTATTAATACGGGTGATGGTCTGGCTATGGCTGCGCGTGCCGGCGTCCCGCTGCAAGATATGGAATTTTGGCAGTTTCATCCAACTGGTTTGTATGGAGTAGGGGTGCTGATTAGTGAAGCCGTGCGGGGGGAAGGGGGGTATCTGCTCAACAAGGACGGTGAGCGTTTCATGGAACGTTATGCACCGCATGCCAAGGATCTGGCGAGTCGCGACGTAGTATCGCGTGCTATGACAACCGAAATAAAAGAGGGCCGAGGTTTTGGCCCAAATGCTGATCACCTTTTATTGAAGCTCGATCATCTTGGTGCCGAGGTGATCAAATCACGCTTACCCGGAATACGTGAGATAGCAATCAAGTTTGTGCATGTAGATCCCATTGAACAACCTATCCCTGTTGTTCCGACGGCTCATTATATGATGGGCGGGATTCCTACTAATCTCTACGGTCAAGTCGTTGCGCCTTATAAAACAGGGCCAGAAGAAGCTGTGCCAGGCTTTTACGCGATAGGCGAGTGTGCTTGCGTCTCTGTGCATGGAGCAAATCGTTTGGGCACTAATTCGTTACTGGACCTTATCGTCTTTGGGCGAGCAGCAGGTAATCAAATTATTGAAGATTTGAAACGAAATTCCCAATACAAACAACTCCCTTCCGACATTGTCGATAAGACACTCGCAAGATTGGCACGTTTGGATAACCAGAAAGACGGAGAGAGTGTTGCCCAAGTGGGTGATCTATTACGAAAAACCATGCAGACATATTGTGGTGTATTTCGTTTTGCTGACATGCTGAAGGAAGGGGTAGAAAAAATCAGTGAAATCGCCAAACATGTTGCGCAAACGGAAATCAAGGATAAAAGTAAAATATTCAATACTGCCCGAGTTGAAGCATTAGAACTCGATAATCTGATTGAAGTTGCAACGGCAACCATAGTATCAGCTGAAGCTCGTCGTGAAAGCCGTGGTGCGCATGCCAGGGACGATTTTCCTGAGCGGAACGATGACAAATGGCTTAAGCATACTTTATTTTTCAGGGAAAATCGTCGTATTGACTACAAGCCGGTCCGGCTGAAACCTTTGACAGTAAGCTCATTTCCGCCTAAAGCAAGAACTTATTAACAATAACTTTAATAAGTTGGTCAAAGTTAACTAATAGATTATTTAGTTCGTATCATGCTTACTGTGGCGTCCTTTTGATTAAAGGATAAACATGCTCTTATTTGTTTTCTGGCACGTGATGGGATCATTCCTGAATAACCAATCATAATCCCAATAATCACGTTCTATTGTCTTCCTGTTTGTGAGCTGCTCTCTTCATTGCTCTCTAAGATTTGAAAAAAAAACTCATCTCCCCGTATCATGCCCAATTCATTCCGGACAAGCTCTTCAATGGCATCGAGCCCTTTCTTGAGATCATTAACTTCAGCTTCCAGAACAGTATTTCGATTTAGTAATTTCTGATTAGTTTGGCGCTGAATAGCAATTTGCTGGTCTATTTCAAATACATTCAGCCAACTTCCTTTGCCAAACCACAATGGATATTGCGCCAGAATGATCAGTACGAGAAGCGTGACAGCCAGTTTCTTCATTACTTTAGTTGATAGTAAGCTCTCCGCCCCGGATATTTAGCCGTTTCACCAAGATCTTCTTCAATGCGCAATAATTGATTATATTTTGCCAAACGATCAGAACGAGAAAGCGAGCCAGTTTTAATTTGCAGTGCGTTTGTTGCGACCGCAATATCAGCAATGGTGGTATCTTCAGTTTCTCCCGAGCGATGAGATATCACGGCAGTGTAACCAGCACACTTAGCCGTTTCGATTGCAGACAAAGTTTCAGTAAGCGTGCCAATTTGATTGACTTTAATCAAAATTGAATTAGCAACACCGCGTGCGATTCCTTCTTTTAGAATTTTTGTATTAGTAACGAATACATCATCTCCAACGAGTTGCACTAATTTGCCTAGCTTATTAGTAAGTAGCTCCCAGCCATCCCAATCATGCTCGCTCATACCATCTTCAATACTGATGATTGGATATTTGTCTACCCAGCTAGCAAGATAATCGACAAATTGAGCTGAGGTAAAACTCAGTCCTTCTGATTCTATATGATATTTCCCATCTTTATAAAACTCTGAACTGGCACAGTCGACACCAATTGCTACATCGGAACCAGGTAAATAACCTGCCTGATCAATAGCTTGTACAATAAGTTTAAGTGCTTCTTCATTATTCATGAGATTGGGGGCAAACCCTCCCTCATCGCCGACAGTTGTTGACATATTTTTTTTATTTATGAGTGTCTTGAGTGTACTAAATATCTCAGCGCCACACCGGACCGCCTCGCGAAAACTTTGCATGCCTAATGGGATAATCATGAATTCTTGCATATTCAGATTATTATTAGCATGGGCGCCACCGTTGATCAAATTCATCATAGGCACCGGCAGTGACATTGCGCCAACACCTCCCAAATAACGGTATAGCGGTAGACCAGATTCCTCAGCCGCTGCCTTGGCTACCGCCAATGAAACAGCAAGAATTGCGTTAGCACCTAACCTTGATTTGTTTTCGCTACCATCAAGATCTATCAGAGTCTGGTCGATGAAAGATTGCTCTACTGCATCAAGCCCCATAATAGTTTCTGAGATCTCGGTGTTAATATTTTCAACAGCTTTTAATACACCTTTCCCTGAGTAGCGTTGTTTGTCTTCATCACGTAATTCTACTGCCTCTTTAGTGCCAACAGATGCACCTGAAGGAACCGATGCGCGTCCAAGCACACCAGATTCAAGTAATACATCTGCTTCAATGGTCGGGTTGCCACGGGAATCTAAAATTTCACGGGCGATTACATCCACTATTGCACTCATGCGACTTTCCTTGTAGTTATTTCACTTAAATATTGTTGTTAAATTATTTACATCTAGACAAACCAATCATTTTTTATAATTTGATTGTTTGTGAAAGGTTAGGTAGATAAATTGAATAAATGAATATATAAAACACATTGTAACGATTCAAATTGAATTTTTTATTTCAGCGCTACTTTTTATTTCTGAACTGGTGCGTTTGTTGGCAAAGTCAATAGCAGCTTTAACATAAGCTTTGAATAGGGGATGTCCCATTCTAGGTGTAGAAGTAAATTCCGGATGAAATTGGCAGGCAACAAACCAGGGATGCTCACTTTGTGATAATTCGACCATTTCACATAAATTTTCTTCGGCAGATAAGCCGCTTATGTGTAGTCCTGCTTGCTCCAATTGAGGAATAAATTCTGCATTGACTTCGTAGCGATGGCGATGACGTTCAATGATTTTGTCTGCTCCATAAATCTTTCTTGCTAGCGAATCTTCTTTAAGTATGCATTCCTGTCCGCCTAGACGCATGGTTCCTCCTAGATCCGTTTTTGCTGTACGTTTCTCAAGGCGACCCTCGCGCGTACGCCACTCAGTGATTAATCCTAGAACAGGATAAGGGGTGGTAGGATTGAATTCCGTACTATGCGCATCTTCCATTTTAAGCACGTTGCGTGCATATTCGATCACGGCTAGCTGCATACCAAGGCATATACCCAGATAAGGAATTCGATGGATACGGGCGTAGTAAATAGCTTTTATTTTTCCTTCAACTCCACGTTTACCAAATCCGCCAGGAACCAGAATGGCATCCTTGCCAACGAGACAATCCGTACCATTTTTCTCGATATCTTCTGAATCGATATAGCATATGTTTATCTTGCTGCAAGCATGAATGCCAGCATGTATCAGCGCTTCTGATAGGGATTTATAAGATTCAGTCAGATCGACATATTTTCCTACTAAAGCAATCGTTACTTCGTATTTAGGGTGCTCTAATGCATAAACCAGTTTTTTCCAGACTGAGAGATCGGCTGATTTGGCAAGTATATTCAGTTTGTGACAGATGATTTCATCCAACATTTGTTCATGCAGCAATGCAGGTATTTTGTAAATGCTGTCGACATCAATCACTGAGATGACAGCTTCTTCCTTGACATTGGTGAACATAGCAATTTTGCGTCGTTCTTCTTGTGGAAGCATACGATCGGCACGACAGAGCAATACATCAGGTTGTATCCCAATCTCTCTTAGCTCTTTTACTGAATGTTGTGTTGGTTTGGTTTTTAATTCTCCAGCTGACCCAATATAGGGTAATAAGGTCAAGTGAATAAAGCACGTATCATGGGGTGGAAGCTGCACTCCCATTTGCCTGATTGCTTCCAAAAAGGGCAAAGATTCAATATCGCCAACGGTGCCACCAATTTCTACAATAGCCACTTGGGCATCATTTACGCCATTACGGATAAAAAGTTTGATTTCATCGGTAATATGGGGAATAACTTGTACTGTGCCACCAAGATAGTCTCCTCGTCGCTCTTTACGAATTACACTTTCATAGATTTGACCAGTCGTAAAATTATTGCGTTTAGTCATCTTCGTGCTGATAAAACGCTCATAATGTCCTAGATCGAGGTCAGTTTCTGCACCATCATCAGTAACAAAAACTTCTCCGTGTTGAAATGGATTCATCGTGCCAGGATCTACGTTGATATAAGGATCCAGTTTTAGCATGGTAACTTTAATACCACGATTTTCCAGAAGGGCTGCTAATGAAGCTGCGGCAATACCTTTACCTAAGGAAGATACTACACCGCCAGTCACAAAGACATACTTGGTCATGGGGGGCAATGTTAACTCAAAAAGGACGCAATGGAAACCCTGAATAAAAGCTCTTATTGAAAGCTTTAGAGCAATTACACAGGTCTGTTTGGGGTTTCTGTAAAATTGAGCTGATTGGAAGCATATAGTTCCGAATTAATGATCTGAAGTGAAAGCAAAAATGTTTAGCGATTGAGAAAAATTTATACGCAAATTTTTGCAAACATGGTGTAACTATTGCATAAATGATCTAATGAAGCAGAAATATTGTAACGCTCTCTTACTTAATTAATGAAATGAGGATCTATTTTGTTTACGTTTAGGCTTAAAACATTTTGATTCGCTAAATCAGAAGTGTGAGCAGATTCAATGTTATTTCTGTAATCGCTATGGAGCGATATTTGAAATGACTATTATAGCGTCGTTGATAATACCCGTGGTATCAAAGTTTATCAGCCTACCTGTACTGATCACCTGAGTTCGAGAGCCAATCTGCAGCTTTACCTGATCTTCTGCAATTGCGCTTTTACTTTCTGGTGTTATTCCATTTCTAAATCAAACCTAATTTTGTCGGCTTCACTTTGCCGTATTATTTATACTGTCTGCGGCTCGCCCTCGTGTCATCTTTGATTTAGAAATGGAATTATAACGTGTGCACATGTTCTTGATACGCACATTACTCAGAATAACTTCCAATTTGTTACTAATTTTTTCTGGGCAGTTTCCACGTCAAAATAAGCTTCTCCACATAGGAACTCGATTTGGATGAGCTCATTTTTTATGACTACTGAGCTGTATCCAAATCAATAGAAATTTCTGAGATAACCTTGATGGTTAGATGCTGTTCAACGGCTGTTTTATATAATCAGACAGCAGTTGGGAATAATGTAGCCCAGAAAACTTGCAGCTATTGTTAGCAGTAATGAGTAGTATGCTAGCAAATGGTTTTCAATAATGAATGTACTTTAACAAGTTAAGCTGAAATCGTTCCTCATTCGAGAGTTGGATCCGTAACAAAGCCAATTTTCGTTAATCCAGCTTTTGCAGCTATACTCATGATACGCGCCACGTGTTCATAATGTGTATTTTTATCAGCACGGATATGTAGCTCAGTATTGGGAGAATTTTCTGCTGATTGAGTAAAACGGGGTGCTAGTTGCTCAAGAGTGACTGTCTCACCATTCCAGAAAAAACTGCCATCAGCGCGAATGGCAAAGTCAATGTGCTCTGGCTGGGTCGCATGGGGATTGCTTGATGCTTTCGGTAAATCAATTTTTACGGAATGAGTGAGTAGTGGTGCTGTAATGATGAAAATGATCAACAAAACGAGCATGACATCCACGAGTGGTACTACATTAATTTCAGACAGCGTTGTCTGTCCCTGATAGCGCTCTGAGCTGCCAAAAGCCATTATTGTCTCCCCTCAAGCACTGAAGTAGTTGTTGCACTTGGCGTAAACTGAGGATTGTGATTTTGTCCAGTTGCTCCCTTGATGCTATCTCCACCTTTGCTGCCAACTGTAACAATGGTAAATAAATCATGCGCAAATGCATCCAGCCGCGCCATCCATATCCTATTTCGTCTAACAAAAGCGTTATAGGCTAATACGGCTGGAATGGCAACAGCCAAGCCTAAAGCTGTCATAATTAACGCCTCGCCAACTGGTCCAGCTACTTTATCCAATGTTCCTTGTCCAGTGAGACCAATTTGGATCAGTGCATGGTAAATGCCCCAAACAGTACCAAACAATCCGATATAGGGAGCGGCAGAACCAGCCGATGCGATAATGGTGAGACCATTTTCAATGCGTGTTGCCTCCTGATCGATACCATTGCGCAGTGTGCGGGTTAACAATTCACTCGCTCCTCCTGCTGCAGCAAGTTTTTCCATGCCATGCTTTTGGGAATCAGCCCTAACATCTACCGCCAATTTAGCTAGATGGGCAAACGCATTGTCTGTAGAAGAACCTTTCATTTCTATTTTCAGTTCTTGTAGAGAATCAACCTCCCAGAAATGATCTAGAAAAGCATTGGCTCGCCGAGAGACAATAAAATTACTGATACTTTTCGTGATAATCAAATACCAACTAGCCACTGAAAGAGAAAGCAATAAAATGAGTACGCTCATCCCTACATGGTCTATCTGAGCTAGAAAATGAGAAAAACCAAGATTTTCTTCCATTACATTAATTTCCTTGGATTACAAAATTAAAAGGTTGCAATGCGATAGCTCGTACGGGCTGGCCATCACGCACCGCAGGTTTACAGCGCCAAGTCTTAACCGCAGCTAGTGCAGCATTATCAAGTCGGGAATAACCGCTACTATTGACAATACGGGTATTGCTAATACGGCCTGATTCATCAAGCTCAACTTGTAGCATGAGTTTCCCTTCCTCACCCAATCGACGTGAAAGAGCAGGATAATCCGGTGCACTTAATTCCGGGCAAGATACCGATAACTCAGATGAAAGGGTTACAGGGCCGCTCTGCATTTGCTCGGGACGAGCAGCCGCTACAGCCTTCACTTCCTGCTGCTTTTGTGTCGGTGCAGGTTCGTCGTGAACAGGTTCTGGCGTACGAGGAGAAGGAGGAGCTACAAATTCCTCTTTAGGCAGAACGGGTGCACTGGAAGCCAATTGGCGGTGTTTCGGTTGTGGTTGTGTTTTTTTAACAACTTTAGGTTTTTCCGGAGGGGGCGGAATATGCTCTGCTTTTAAATTAGCTTTGGGAGTCTCTGGTGCTTCAATTTTAGGTTGTGGTGGTGCAATCAGTTCAGCAAACAGTGTAACTGTTTGGGTATTCGTGGATGGCAAGCGGTGGTGCCACATACCATAAAGTAGGGCAGCATGTACCAAGAGTACAAATAGTAGGCTAATAAAAGAAGTGGATGAGACGGTCGAATTGCGCTTTGTATGGATCATACAATTAACGCCCTCCAAGAAAAGAAATATATTGATTAATCAAGTTATTTCTTGTTTAAGGATGATAAACAGAGCTGGTTAAATTATTTAGATAACTTATTGTATCCGCAGCAACCTAAAATTTTGAAATACTATTTATTCCAATAATATTAAGGCAAACGATAATAGTTATCAATCATTATTAACTGTTAACTGAGAATTTCTTATTGGTTAAAGAGATTGGACAATCTGGATTTCTAAGGGAAAGTGTGAAATAACCTCTTGGAATGCCTTACAATGTGCTACTAAAGAAGACATTTTTATTAACTTGGCTAGTTTGGTCATTAATTATAAATAATATGACCTAAGTAATTTTTCATGACAAACTCAACTCCTCGATTTTGGCGGCGTACGTTATGTATGCTTTACGAATTTCTGTTACTACTTGCAGTCTGGTTTATTGCCGGTTTTATTTTTCATTTTGTGTTTCGTGATCCTACTGCAGCATATTTCAAACCGCTATTCCAATTTTATCTGCTGTCTGTTGCTGGGATCTACTTTATCTGGTTTTGGACGCATGGTGGCCAAACTTTGGCTATGCAAACCTGGAAAATGCGTGTTGTAACAGTTAATGGCAATAGGCTCAGTACTCGACAGGCTATTACCCGTTACCTCTTTGCCGTGATTGGCATCACTTTTTTTGGCTTCGGAATTATATGGGCGTTATTCGATCGTGACCGCAAGTTTCTGCATGATCGACTTGCCGGAACACGTATTGTAAAAGTAGAAAACTGAAATTGAAGTTCAATTTTACTTCCCTCGTATCACATCTGATGATAAATCTGGAGTTTTCATGATGAAAATATCCCTCAATATGCAAATTCTGTTAGGTGCATTAGGTGGCATTTTGCTGGGTTTGGGGCTTGTCATGCTCGGTATGGATTCACCCATCTCTCAGAATGGTTTGTATATTGCCAGTTTGATAAGTACTTTATTCATTGATTTGTTGAAAATGATACTTGTTCCATTGGTGTTTACTTCCATTGTTGTCGGTGTTGCGAATTTACGTGCACATCACCAAATAAATCGGGTGTGGCAAATCACTCTTGTTTTTTTTGCATCCACTATGGCATTGGCAGTGATACTGGGTCTAACAGTAGCCAATCTCTTTCGACCGGGTGAAGGGCTTGAGATTGCGATGTTTAAGGATGCCATGCAAGATTTCGAAGTTAAGCAAATGTCCCTGGGCGAATTTTTTGCTCACTTTCTACACTCGCTTTTTTTGAATCCAATAGCAGCGCTTGCTCAGGGTGATATCCTTGCTATCGTAATATTTGCATTACTGCTTGGAATTGCTATGGTGGTGGGCGGGGAGCGCTATCATAATATCCTCATTTTGATGAAAGAATTTCTGGAGCTCATCCTGATGTTGGTGAGTTGGATCATGCGTTTTGCTCCACTCGGTATTATGGCATTGCTACTGCAATTGATCGTTACTCAGGATATTACCCTGCTTACCACACTGCTTAAATTTGTGGTAATTGTTATCGGGACAACATTATTCCATGGTTTAATCATCTTACCCCTCATACTTTATCTAACGACAGGCATGACACCTCTTAGATTCTGGAAGGGGGGGCGCGAAGCATTGATTACTGCTTTTGCAACCAGCTCCAGTGCGGCTACTATGCCCATAACGATGCGGTGTGTGGAACAGCATTTACACGTCAAATCCGATGTGGCGGGCTTTGTCGTTCCGTTGGGAACGACTATCAACATGGATGGCACAGCGTTGTATGAGGCTATAGCCGCTTTGTTCATCGCCAATCTTGTGGGAATCGAGCTTGATATCACACAACAACTTATCGTCTTTTTTACTGCCATGCTGGCTGCTATTGGCGCACCTGGCATTCCAAGCGCCGGCATGGTGACAATGATAATGGTGCTCCAATCAGTAGGTTTACCAGCTGAGGCAGTAGCTATTTTGCTCCCTATCGATCGTTTATTAGATACTTTTCGCACGATGGTCAATGTTGAGGGAGATATGATTGGGAGTTTAGTCGTACAAAAGTGGATAAGAAGCCCTTAATGTAGTGGTTTCAAAGAGTTAACTTTTAACTGTATTAACCGGGATTACAGAGTAGTGACGCGTATTACGCGCGGATCATCCGCGAATTCCAGTAACAATCGGCGTACACGAGCCTGCCATGCATCAGCAAAAGCACTTCGTATCGTATCATCAGCGCGATTTTGCAGGATAGCCGCCATACGTCCACTTTGTGCCGGATCACCTGGCACCAAGGAAACATCGAGCTCCACCGCTACACTTGCTCCGGTATCAAGACGTTTGAAGAGGATAGCTTCTCCTTCCCGTTGGTCTGCAAAGCTAAGCAATCCCATCCGCCTGAAGCGCCCTTGAATTCCATGAAAGCCATTATCGGCGGCTGCACCAGTTAATAATGTCAATACTTGCGCCATCACACCGGTGGTACCTTCGTGTTCTGGTGCAGGCATATGAACAGCAATTGAGCCTCGTTCAGCAGGCTCATCCGGATAAAGCGTACGCAGGGCGGCTCGCCCCATGAGATATGCGCCTGCGACAGTAGGACATGAATGACCAGCGAGACGTACCGCATCGAGATAATGGTATTCTAGTAAACCATCACGCGCAGCACCCAGCATGGCTGCAAATGGATCACGGGTCTGTATGACTGGTGCCAGTTCGTAAAAATCGGGAAAGTTCATGAGATATCAACCTTGATGATTAAGTTAGAATGGATTGGGGTACGCTATTTAAGCTTGTATAGAGTATATGATAAGTTATCGCTCTTCTCTTTTTTAGCCGCATTGCAGTTATAAGCTTATTTAATTTATTTTAAAGCATACCAGTAATAAAATTACTGTCTCATTACTTTTAGTGCTTGCGCCCATTTATGCAATTCATTAAGCAGGGATGTTCCCAAGCATTACATAATGATCATTAGCTATAAAAATTCTTATTTTTATCGATGTGTGTGGAAACACTCTGAACTGTTGCTGCTTTTACCGGGGGCATCATTTTTCCTGATTAGGCATCACTGGCTGTTTTGTGGGGGTGCACAAGGAATCCTCCTGATTGGTGATTCCAAAGCATTGCATACAGCTGATTGTGAGAGAGCAGTTCTGCGTGACTGCCTTGCTCAACGATCCGGCCTTTATCTAATACAATGAGCCGATCCATGGCAGCAATGGTGGATAAACGGTGGGCAATCGCAATAACTGTTTTGCCTTGCATGAGTTGATACAGGTTCTGCTGAATGCTGGCTTCCACACCTGAATCGAGAGCAGATGTTGCTTCATCAAGGATCAGGATAGGAGCATTTTTTAATAATGCTCGGGCAATTGCAATACGTTGACGTTGTCCCCCTGAAAGATTAACACCGCGTTCGCCGACGAATGCATCATAGCCTTTGCGGCCTTTACTATCAACCAGGGTCTGAATGAATTCATGGGCATGAGCAAGTTTTGCCGCTTCGAGCATCTGAGCTTCAGTTGCATCAGGTTTACCGAAAAGAATGTTGTCACGAATGGATCGGTGAAGCAAGGAAGTATCTTGGGTAACGATAGCGATATTGGCGCGTAAACTTTCTTGGCTAATTTGGCGGATATCCTGCCCATCGATCTGAATAATGCCTTGCTGAGCATCATAAAAACGTAACAACAAACTAATCAAGGTAGATTTGCCAGCGCCTGAGCGGCCGACAATACCTACTTTCTCACCAGCGACGATGTGTAAATTAAGATCATCAAAAACCAGCTCGCTTTGCTTTTGATTTGTTCGATGATAGGTAAATCCGACATGATTGAAATCAATCGTGCCAGATTTTACTTTCAAAGGAGCAGCATTAGGAGCGTCCACTACGGTCAGTGGCTCTGATAATGTATTTATGCCATCATGGACAATTCCAATATTTTCAAATAGTGCGCTGACCTCCCACATGATCCAGTGTGACATTCCGGTTAGGCGTATCGCAAGACTCATGGCAATTGCCATGGCTCCTGTGGTGATATTCCCGTTGATCCATAAATAAATTCCCAGTGCACCAATGCTGAATACCAATAGCATATTACTGCCCCATACACATCCGAGCAACCCAGTAACCAGTCGCATTTGGGGATGAACGGTTGACAGGAAATTTTCCATGCCAGTTTTTGCGTATTCAGATTCACGCTGAGTGTAGGAGAACAGTTTGAGTGTCAAAATATTTGTATAGCTATCTACAATACGGCCGGTCATGCTTGAACGTGCATCGGCCTGTACCTCAGAGATTTGTTTTAATCTTGGAATGAAGTAATACAGTATGGCTGAATACATGGCCAACCAGATAAAAAGCGGGATACATAAATAAGGATCAGCATTTGCAACGAGAAACAAAGTAGTGATGAGATATACAGCGATGAAAAGCATTACATCAAGTGTTTTCATGACAGCTTCACGTACAGCCAAGGCTGTTTGCATGACTTTGGTTGCAATGCGGCCGCTAAATTCATTCTGGAAAAAAGCATAGCTTTGATTGAGCAGATAGCGATGGGCTTGCCAGCGCACTATCATTGGAAAGTTACCCATTAACGTTTGGTACATGATCAGCGAGTGAAACAGAACCAGAATGGGCATCAGCAGCAGTATAAATAGCGATAAACCAATCAATGAGAGCATTTCTTCTTGCAAGAAACTCTGGGGATCTTTTTCAGCTAACCAATCGATAATCTTTCCTAAAATGCCATAAAGCATCGCTTCACCGATGGCAACGCAAATAGTCAGTATTGCCATCAAAAGCAGATAGGGTTCGACCCCTCGGGTATAGTGACGGCAAAACTGATACAAACCCTTAGGCGGCTCAGTCGGATGCTCAGGTGGGAAGGGATTGATTAAGCGCTCAAAGAAGCCAAGCATATAGCGTTCTGTTACAAAATGAGAATGAGGGAATATATTAAAGTTGTTGCTTTATGCCTAGATAATTTCTTCTTGTAAAGGTATTAGTCACCGGTGATTCGCTCAAATATTCTGAAGCTGGCTACATAAGTGCCAATGTTAGATCCCAATGACGAAAGTAGAAATACGAGTAAGATCCGTGTTATTTGATTGTGCCCCCAGCCTTTTAGACTAATTGCATCATTTCTAAGACGACTAAATTCGCCGCTACGCCTCAAACAGGATCAATCTTCTGAGTGCCTGAATGTTGTCAGTCTGTTTTAGGATTAATCAGCATTCAGTAATGCTTACAGCCAAACCACCCAGTGATGTTTCTTTGTATTTATGTGACATTTCTAGGCCAGTTTGTTTCATCGCTTCAATACAGTTATCTAGCGGCATAAAATGATCGCCTGTTCCCCGGCGAGCCAGCGCTGCTGCTGTATGGGCCTTAATCGCACCAAATCCATTACGTTCTATGCACGGAACTTGAACTAAACCACCCACAGGATCACAGGTCATTCCTAAATGATGCTCAAGAGCAATTTCTGCTGCATTTTCTATTTGCTTTGCTGTTCCTCCCTGGGCTGCACATAAACCAGCTGCCGCCATTGCAGCAGCTGATCCAACTTCTCCCTGACAACCAACTTCTGCGCCAGATATAGAACTGCGATGTTTGATGATGCCACCAATTGCTGCAGCGGTTAATAAAAAATCTCTTACGTTTTCAATACTACCGTTTTCGTGTTTTACCATGTAATAGAGTACGGCCGGAATAACGCCGGCTGCTCCATTGGTGGGAGCAGTTACTACCATGTGGCCTGCTGCATTTTCTTCATTTACGGCCATCGCGTATGCGCATAGCCAATCGTTCAGGGTTGCTTTTTCGGAGTTTTCATGAAGTTGATTAAAAAGCTTTTTAGCCCGGCGTGATACCTTAAGGCCACCAGGTAGTTGTCCTTCTGTTGTTAAACCATTTGCAATGCAACGTTGCATTGCATGCCAAATTTTATCTAGCCCCTGATCAAGTTCATTGGCAGTTAGTTTCGTCAATTCATTGGCGCGTTTCATCTCTGCTATTGAATAATTACTTTGTTGAGACATTTGCAACATGCTTCGTGCTGAATCAAACGGGAAAGGGAAAGATTTGCCTGATTCCATTTTTAGGGGGGCATTTAGTTGACTAATTTCAGCAAGCGTATTAATAAATCCCCCGCCAATGGAAAAGTAGGTTTCGCTTAATAAAACTTTCTTATTTTCATCAAGCAGCGTAAAAATCATACCATTTGGGTGTTGAGGTAATGTTTCGTGCTTATCAAAAACAATGTCATTATCGGGGTTGAATGTGATAACTGTATCCTTGTTTACCATAAAGGAATGGGTAGCCCATAGTTTTGCAATTAATGCATTAACATCCAGTTCAGATAACGCTACGGGAGTATAGCCGTGAAGTCCCAATACAACAGCCCGGTCTGTTGCATGACCTTTGCCGGTAAAAGCCAGAGAACCCTTGAGCACGCAACGAACATGCATGGCTTTGTTGTTCGAAGATGTTGCCACAAGCTGATAAATGCGACTGCGGAAATCATTAGCAGCCATCATGGGCCCCATAGTGTGAGAGCTAGAAGGACCAATTCCGATTTTAAAGAGATCAAGAACGCTGATGAACATAAATCAAACCCTGTGCGAATTGTGATAAAGAATTCTTAAATAGAAACTAGGAAAACCCTGAGAGCTTATGAACGAACCTGTTACCTATTTTGATAGTTGCAACGGGTAGTAACTGTGCTTTGTCTATCTACTCGATATGGGGCTTTGTTAAAATTCATCAGATTCGTTTTATCGAAGCTCACAAGATTCGTTTTTTTATTACTGCATTTTATCTTAACTAATCTCTCGAAAACTGTTCGCTACAATTTTTTTCAAATATATTGAGATTCTCGAGATTACTTGTAGTTCTTTTTTAACATTGAAAGATAGAGATAGATATTGCTAATAATTATTTAAAATCTACACTTCTTCCTTGATAGCTGCAAGCAGGTTACTTATCGGTTGATGATTTAATGATTCATATTTTAAGAAATCACTTTTAATAAGGTTGCTCAGCATATAATTAAATAAAAGAGAGAGAAAACACTGTATCTATCTGATCCATCAATAAATTTATAGCATGTAGGAGAAAGTCCTACAGAGAAGCTAGTAGAGTACTGACTCTTCATTTGGTTGATGCCCCATTTACTTCCCTAGCTACAAGTTTAAGAATGTATCAGCTTAAAAATAATGGTGAAAATAAGGAGCATCAAAATGGAAACAAGTCAGATTCTTGATGAGATAAGAGAGATTAACCTTAGCTACATGTTACTTGCTCAGCAGTTATTGCGTGAAGACAAGGTTACGGCAATGTATCGACTCGGTGTTAGTGAAGATGTTGCAAACATTCTGGAGAATCTTACCTCTAGTCAATTGTTAAAAATGGCTACTTCTAATATATTGCTATGTCGTTTCCGATTTGATAATCGACTCGTAGCTGAAATTCTATCTAATCATAACCGGGATCGTGCTCTGGTCCAATCTCACGCTACTATATTAATGGCTGGGTCACCAGCTTAAATTGTTGCTTAATTCGTATTAGGTAAAACAAAATTCTATGCGAGAAAAGAGTATCTTATTAGAAGCAAGACAAATTCAGCTTGCTACGGATTTAATTAAACTTGGTGCCAGATTACAAGTCTTAGAAGCAAATACAGAATTGAGTCGTGAGAGACTTGTAAGGCTATATAAAGAGATAAAAGGTGTATCTCCTCCCAAAGGAATGTTGCCTTACTCTGAAGACTGGTTTACAAGCTGGCAACCAAACGTACATTCATCATTATTTATTAATATTTATAATTTTATTTGTAAACATACAAATATACGTTCTATTGATGCTATTATAAAAAGCTATAAGTTATATCTTGAGCATATTGAAATTAATCACCTTCAACGCATTCTGAGTTTAACACGTGCTTGGACATTGGTGCGTTTCCTTGAAAGCAACGTATTGTGTATCATCCCTTGCACCAAATGTAATGGTAATTTTATAGTCCATAGCTTGGAGATACATTCTAATCATGTTTGTGGGCTCTGTAATGTTCCATCTCGCGCGGGCAAGACCAAGAAAGTTACTCCAAGCGCTGCAACAAAAATGAAACAGGAATATGCAGCTTGAGCTTCTTTGATCATTAATAATTACAATTGACCATTTAGATCAATTGGGTTAAATCGATTGGAAGATGATTGATTGTAATCCATTTCCAAATCAAACATAACACAAACGCATGCAGCAGGTCGTATAAATAATGCGGCAAAGAGAATCGACAGAATCAAGTTTGATTTAGAAATGGAATAAAAAGTTATTTATGGGATTTCTTGCTACCCCTTGCTTTCAGTTAAAGACAGACGCATAAATATTTTTTACCAATTAACTACCAAGCAAAATTGCGTATTTATGGAAAATTCCCTATAAAGAATCCAGCAAGATTCTTTCTTATTTCAGCAGATTGCTCATACGTTTAATTGCTTCTTCCAGATTCTTCATTGAAGTGGCAAAAGATAAGCGTATATATCCTTTACAACCAAAGGCCGATCCAGGTACAACAGCGACCCCTACTTTTTCTAATAATAATTCGCTAAGAGTGATATCGCTATCATTGTTGATATGCCCATTATTTTGTAGTTTTTGTATTACTTGCCGAGCATCAGCAAACGCATAGAATGCGCCGCCAGAAAGTAAACAATGAATACCGGGGATCTTATTTAATCCATCAGTAATAAACTGATTACGTTCCTTAAACGCTGCTTGCATCGGAATCATGCAGGATTGATCACCATTAAGTGCTGCTTCAGCTGCGATCTGGGATATAGAGGTAGGATTAGAAGTGCTTTGTGATTGAATATTCTCCATTCCAGTGATGATCTGCTCTGGTCCGCCACAATAACCAATTCGCCAGCCTGTCATCGCATAAGCTTTGGAAACACCATTCAAGACAATTGTTCGCATGCGCAAATCAGGACAGGCATTGAGTATATTGACAAACTTATCATCCGATAAAAGAATGTGTTCGTACATATCATCGGTTGCAATCAAAATATTTGGGTACTTTCTTAATACCTCCCCTAATGCCTTAAGCTCATCCAAACTATAGACACTGCCAGATGGATTGCTAGGACTGTTGATCACAAACATTCTGGTCTTGGGCGTTATAGCTTCTTCCAGTTGTTTGGCCGTAATTTTAAAACGATCTTCAATGCCCGTTTCAATAAAAACTGGCTTTCCTTCCGCAATAAGCACAATATCGGGATAAGAGACCCAATATGGAGCCGGAATAATCACTTCATCACCTGGATTGATCGTGGCTAATATAAGATTGAAAAAGCTTTGTTTTCCGCCACAAGAAACGAGAATTTCCTTGGAAGTAAAATCTAAATTATTGTCGCGTTTGAATTTTGTAATAATTGCACTTTTGAGCGCTGGTGTACCTCCCACTGGGGTATATTTCGTGAAGCCAGCATTAATCGCAGCGATTGCTGCATCTTTGATATGTTGCGGTGTATCAAAATCAGGCTCACCTGCACCGAGTGCTATAATATCTTTACCCTCAGATTTAAGTCTTGCTGCTTTGGCAGAGACGGTTAGGGTAGGGGATGGTTTAATGGCCTGTGCGCGCTTTGAGAGTTCCACAACTGTGCTCCTGAATGGTCGATACCTAACTTGGTAAAATTAAACTAATTTCTTACATTAAAATTATACCTGTGATTATTACCTTTCCCAACAGTCCTTATAAACTTTATCAATCTTTTCAACCCGCTGGTGATCAACCAAGTGCAATTATCAAATTGATTGAAGGTGTAGAAGATGGCCTGCTTTTTCAAACATTACTAGGGGTAACCGGTTCAGGTAAAACTTTCACGATAGCTAATACAATTGCGCAATTAGGACGTCCTGCAATCATTATTGCGCCCAATAAAACATTGGCTGCACAGTTATATGCAGAGATGCGAGAATTTTTCCCAGAAAATGCCATTGAGTATTTCGTCTCTTATTATGATTATTATCAACCCGAAGCATATGTTCCTTCCCGTGATCTTTACATAGAAAAAGACTCCAGTATCAATGAGCACATTGAACAAATGCGCCTTTCTGCGACAAAATCACTGCTCGAACGCAAAGATACCATTATTGTTGCAACAGTATCCTGCATTTATGGTATTGGTGACCCAGTTGACTATCACAGTATGATTCTGCATTTGCGCGAACATGAAAAAATTTTACAGCGTGATATTATCAAACGTCTAACTGGAATGCAGTATCAACGAAATGAATTCGAATTTAATCGTGGCACTTTCCGGGTAAGGGGCGATACACTCGATATTTTCCCAGCGGAAAACTCAGAAGTAGCCATTCGAGTATCGTTGTTTGATGACGTAGTGGAGCATATCTCTTCCTTTGATCCGCTAACAGGGCGAATTCTGCAAAAGATCTCACGTTATACTGTTTATCCTTCAAGTCATTATGTGACACCAAGAAGCACTACACTGCGGGCAATTGAGACAATTAAGACTGAATTGGCTGAACGTATTTCGTACTTTCATCAGCAAAACAAGCTGGTGGAAGCTCAGCGTATTGAGCAACGCACTCGCTTTGATTTAGAGATGTTGAATGAGCTGGGTTTCTGTAAAGGTATCGAGAATTATTCACGTCATTTTTCAGGCAGAAAACCTGGTGAGCCGCCACCCACGCTGATTGATTATCTGCCAAATGAAGCTTTAATGATTATTGATGAGAGTCATGTAACTGTTCCTCAGTTGGGGGGAATGTATCTGGGTGATCGGTCTCGTAAGGAAAATCTAGTTACCTATGGCTTTCGGTTGCCTTCAGCATTGGATAATCGACCACTAAAATTTGATGAGTTTGAAAAATTGATGCCCCAGACAATTTTTATCTCAGCGACTCCAGCAGATTATGAGCAAAGGAAAAGCGGTCAAATTGTAGAACAGGTTGTTCGACCTACTGGCTTAGTTGACCCAGATATTATAATACGTCCGGTAGCAACGCAGGTAGATGATCTGATGTCGGAAGTTACCATACGTACGGCAAAAGCAGAGCGAACGTTAGTCACCACGCTTACTAAACGTATGGCAGAGGATTTGACCGATTATTTCTCTGACCATGGAATTAGGGTGCGCTATCTTCACTCTGATATTGATACTGTTGAGCGAGTAGAAATTATTCGGGATTTGCGTCTTGGCAAGTTTGATGTACTTGTTGGAATCAATCTCTTACGAGAAGGGCTGGACATCCCGGAAGTATCGTTAGTGGGAATTCTAGATGCTGATAAAGAAGGTTTTTTGCGGTCAGAGCGCTCGCTGATTCAAACAATGGGAAGAGCAGCACGTCATATCAATGGCACTGCCATTCTTTATGCTGACCGTGTTACCAATTCAATGCGGCGGGCTATGGATGAAACTGAACGGCGACGTAAAAAACAAATTTTATTTAATCAGAATAACAATATTACGCCACGAAGTGTCAGTAAACGTATTAAAGATCTCATTGATGGTGTTTATAACAATGAGCATATACAAGGAAAAATTGGAATAGCTCAAACACAGGCTCGCTACAATCATATGAGTGAATCTCAGCTAACGAAAGAAATTAAGTCGCTGGAAAAACAAATGTTGGAATCAGCCAAAAACTTAGAATTTGAAAAGGCAGCTCAATGTCGTGATGAAATAAAAAATCTAAAAAATAAGTTGTTTATTGGATTTGTTGATTCAAAATGATGATGTGCTTGTCACCACAAGTTAAAAAATATCAATTTCATTTGATGTAAAAATTCGTTATTACCCGTTATTGAGCGATCTTTACTTGGGTTGATGTCACAAAGATAAGTTGATCAAATGTCCGATTTAGGGTTTTACTGGTAAAGTGGTGCATCCTCATATTTTCAATAAAGCGTATATGATCGCCAGCCTTGACTTTGGTGGTAGGCGCTGCAATCCAGAAACGCTTACCACCATTGTCTAACTCCATATAAGTATAACCTGTCGTATCTAGCACTGATACGATTATCCCCTCGTCATCTGGTAATTTCTCTGTTTTAGCTGAATTAGCAGAGGGAACATTTTGGTTAGACAAAACAGGTGTAGGTTCCAATAAAAAGCCAGTGAAGGCGACAGTCATAATCAATAGCAGTTTTTTCATTATTTTATTTCTCTTGGAAATTAGAAACGGAATGTATATTGAGTATAAAAGAAATCAGGGTGAATACCGGGGCGCTGATTTTGAATAAAATTACCTGTAAAAAGTTTGGAATATCCCACAAGTATATCCTGATGGCGATCCACATGAATATTAACACGAAAATCAATTTCATCCCCAACATGGCTGCCTGATTGCCCAGTTATATCGTGCAGCGTCCCTACACCTGCTGCATTATAAAGAAAATCGCGTTTGTTCGCTAAATAAAAGCGGTGGTATTGCGCGATAAATGTAAACCAGGATTGAGGATGTAATGTGAACTGAGCATTGAAATCATGGATATTCTGACGACCAACCTGATCTAGGTATCCTAGATAATAATGTCCAAATGGAAAAAGCTGATTAAACGTATTGGATCTGCCATCATTTGGATTGCTGTCACCAGAGGCGAAATCATAGCGAAGCCAGAATTGAGGGTTCATAGGAAAGGGGAGATGGTATCCAGCACCTGTAGCTACTGCAAAGGCTGATATATCTTGATTTGAGCGTTGCCCAAACTGGTACATTCCCTCAAGTTCATATAAGAATCGATTGTAATCCCCAATTATTCGTCCACCTACAGTTTGCAGGACCGAATCGCCTTGCAAAACATTCCCTTGCAAAAGATTCGCTGTTGTAACCGTTCGGTTATCTATCAAGCTTAGAATATACAGATCAAGCAGTTGACCCTTCATTGGTCGATATGTGCCCCATAAACCGAAAAAATTCCGGTCGTGATCCCAGTTATCAAACTGATTCTTTTCTGTGATCATAGGTCTGACAAAAAAGGCATCCAGATCGAAAGTAGGGGTTCGCCAGAATGTTTTAATACCCTGAAAGGTTCGACGTGTATTGGCCCAGTCCAAGGTGGAGATTAGCCTTTGGGAACCATAAAGTAATTCTTGCCGACCAACCCGCATATACGCTGGTCCGTTGAGGAACTGACCTAACCTGATATCTGCAAATAAATTCAGCATATCAGTATGGTTTTGATCAGTGGGCAGGGGAGCCAAACTTTGACCAGAGGTACGGGCATCAATAAATTCAGCAAATAGTCGGAATCTATCTTGATACCAAAGATCTGCATGGAAACGTGTACGATAAAGATGGTATATATTGTCAACACCTGCTGCATTGAGACGACTATCTGTTTCATCCATGAATCGGTACCAGAACTGACCCCCAAATGAGAGCAGCCAGTCATCACCCAGATGAATACGTTTGAGTGGATCAAAAAAATCTTTTTCATGATCTGGCTTTTCGAGGTAACGGAAATCAATATCGAATGCAGATGTTGGAATCAAAGCAAAAGGGGCATAAGGAGCGACAGGCGGTGCTTCACGTTTATTTCCAGTGATTAAATCCCACAATGAATAGTAGCCAGCGCCAGCAGGTGGTATCACATAAATTCCTACGCGAGGCAGTGGGGTTACAGGAGGGACCTGTGCCATGTTAAATTTTTGACTAGTCGAATTTTTCGATTCTGCTGAGTGACCCTGAAACGATAATGTGGCGATTGCTAAACCGAAAAATAGTTGTAGTAAAAAGATTCTTGCTCCAGCGCAGAATTTTGATTTGATACCTCTAAAAGAACTGGATAAAAGCATTATTTTGTTACCTCTCCCTGGCATTTTTTATTTAATTAGTATTGCTATTAATTCTTGGCAATTAAGAAAAATTATATTTTTTGTTTTTTTGGGGGGGGCATATTCTAACAAAAATTTATTGAAATCAAAGAAAAGATGCTCCCCTATTATTTGATTTTTGCCTTTTTAAATTTTGCTTTTCGGCAATTTGATTATTTTAGTAGTACTAACTAGGTACAAGATGCCAGAGAAAATGCTGAGAACAAATTGTAGATTGAAATAAATGTTATGATGAGAATGTAATAGAAGGGAATGGGGCGCTTAATAAAACAAGCGCCCTTAGTTGCTAAAGGTATATTTCAGAATATCTTTAAATTTGTTTAATGCCGCCACTACTATGATCACTCCCATGCATATCTTGACGTATTTCCATTGTTTTAAGCTTATTCATTTGCTCGGGTGTTAAAATATTATGTACGGCTTTGCGTTCTTTTATATGATACTCAACCATCTCACTGAAGGCGTTTGCGTACTCTTTGCCTAATTTACGTAGCGTTTCATCTTCAGTACTAGGCTGCATTTTTGCTTTTCGGAAAGCTTGATAACTTTCGTATATCTTTTCTTTTATTTTTTCATGCTCTTTAGTACCTTGTATGTGTAAGCGGGCAATTTTACCAAGCTGTTCGTCGCTAAGCTGCAGCGCATCGGCATGAAATGCAATCATATGGGGATAACTAAGTGCTTGCTTCATCATCATGTGACCATGCATTCCATTGCTTGGACAACGTCCCCCATCACTTTCTTTGCTTAGCTTCTTTTCAGTAGTTTTACCGCTTCCTTTTTGATTACTTTGCTCTTGTGTCTGTGCTATCGACAAAGTTTTTCCCTGCATTTGAGTGATAGTAGTGTCATCTGCGAATGAAGCCCAAATAAAGATAGTTAACGCGAAGCAGAGAAGGGTAGTTATTATGGATTTTTTGTGATTCATGATTATTTCTCCTGTTTGTTTGAAAAGCTGATAAAGGCCATATCTAGTCAGTCGAGAAAAATCTGAAAATGAGAATATACTTAATGACACGACGTGTAGAGTCCAGAAATCAAGTAGATAAGGAGAAGCAGCGTTACGTCGCCAGCAATATTCTCATCTAACAATGTAGACTTTACTAAAAGTAAAAAAGTGCCAGGAAAATTTAGTTTAAGCTCTGTGTTGACAACAATAGAAAGTGCTAGCAACAAATGAAGGTTGACCGATAGCGCTCAAAACGTTAATATACGCGATTCTTATGCTGCATATTCCCCGATAGCTCAGTCGGTAGAGCGACGGACTGTTAATCCGCAGGTCCCAGGTTCGAGCCCTGGTCGGGGAGCCATCTATTTTAAGGCTTTACTGGACTCACCTTTTTGGCCGCGTTCTCAACGTGACAGAAACGTGACAACGGAACCACTTTGCTATTCCGTGTCGATTCGATTCTGGATGCAGCAAACGCCATATTTTCAGTAGCAAACTTAGCATAACGATCCACCATATTGCGCGATTTCCAGCCACCTAGGTCTTTCAGTTCATCGCAGCTCGTGCCAGCCTGACGATGCCATGAAGCCCAGGTATGGCGCAAATCATGAAAACGGAAATCTTTAATCCCAGCTTTCTTGAGTGCATTTACCCAGGCCGTATTGGTTAAATCCCAACCAATAGGCTGACCACGATAAGTAAAACAGAATTGGTGATGCTTTCCTATTTGCTCTTGTAATACGGCGACTGCATCCTTATTCAACGGGACACCTCTCGGTGTGCCATTTTTGGTTTTATTCAACCATGTTGTGCGTCGACCTAAATCAACACGATTCCACTCCAAACCGGTAATCTCACGTGCCCGGCAGCCAGTAGCCAAAGCAAACCGGATCAAGGCCGCTAGATGATCAGGTGAAGAAGCAATCAAGCGGTCAGCTTCCTCTCTCGTTAGCCAGCGATCCCGTTCTACTTCACCCGGCAGCAAGCGAATCTTGGGAATGCTATCGATCCATTGCCATTCATCGCGTGCCATCTTCAGCAAATTGCGCATTAAGGCTAGATAACGATTCACCGTTGCAGGCGTATTGCCTTTCTTGAGTTGTCCTTGTACCACTGACCAAATCACGTCACCGTTGATTTGATTCAATGTCAGGTTGCTCATATAAGGATCAAGCATCCGACAAATTCGCTGCACATCACGGTAACTGCGCAAATTCGCTTTAATCGTGAGATACCGTACTACGGCTTCTTGCCATGAGCGTTGAGGCTTGATGCCGAAATGATGCTCTCGGAAGGCTTCCAGCCGGATTTTGGCTAGCAGCGCTTCGGCATCTTGTCGACTTTCAGTCCCAGCACTTTGGCGTATTCTCTTGCCGTTTGGGAGCGTGGTTGCAATCCACCAGAAACGTGAATCTGGCCTCCGGTAGACGCCTTCTTGGGTTTGGGCCATAAATTTTCCTCCTTAGCCCGCCCGTGCTCGCGTTGCTTATAATCCTCTATCCAGGCATCTAAATCAACCCTGTCATACAGGCAACGACGACCCAGCTTGATAAAAGGAATCTTCAATTCAGTGAGCAGCGTTACGCCAATTCCAAGGTAACGCGCCGCTTCCTCTTTGGATAAGCATCGAATGGCAGGCAGGGGCAGGCTAACTTTATCCATCGTTATTCGCCGTCTGACTGTTTCCGATACTGAGCTGCAGATTTGTTTAACTTGGCTGTTTGTTCGGCTTCGATATCTCGATTCAGAATGGTATTGAACTTCCTTGCCTTAATTGCTACTTTTTCCTCGATAAAGTCATCGAAAGTTAATCCCAGATGAGCGCTGATTTCATCAAAATGCTGGCAAAAGGCAAGCTTGAAAGCAGCAAATCCCCGGTCAAGATTCCAAATCCTTTCACGTGCCATGTAAGAGGTGAGGCAACTTAATAAACTGCTGCATAGCTTATCAACACCAGGAACACGCGCTGAATTAAAACGAGGGAGAAGGGGGTTATCATTAGTTTGCCAATCCACTGAGGATAAATAGCCCCACAGAGGATGAATTGGCCAGCGTGAGCGCGTTTGGTCATCGGGATTGGGTAACGTCAAGCTTAGCCATTCTGTGGTGGCATAGCTCCATAAGCCATTCAGATGATTTAACACGTCTGAGAGCTTCTGCAATCCCTTTTGGGTAATGACTTCCCGATTGAGTTGAAATTCAAGCCGCCATACCGGGTCTAGTCCATTCCATCCCGCGCGATACCATAGCTCATATAAATAGGTTTTTTTGGATTGCTTGAGGATTTCCAGCGTTTTGTTATACAAACGGCAACTGATGACACCACCCGCGCCAATTGTCCAGCCGGAGAATTCTCGCTCGATAGAATATTGGTTAATAGCAGAAGCACGCGTTACCCAGGCATGACGATCCCAGCTTTCCATATTCTCTGCACTGACGAAATCTACAAATAAATCGATACGGCTGACATTAGCGGATTCATGAATGGCTCCCAATTGATCCAGGGTAGCCCGTAGCGCTTTTTCTGCTGCTACTGGACTCACATGAGTCAAGTACTCACTGGATATCTTCACATAGGCTAATGGAACGGATTTGCTGCGTGATAGCTGAATACGAAAAGCATTATCCTCCAAGATATAGGGGAATAATTTTGCTCCTTTGTCCTTGACTTCAAAGATATGGCCATTAATGGGATACTGGGATTTGATTTGTTCATGAGGTTCAGGCAATTGCGCGATCTTCTTCAGCTCCTTTAATTCATCATTTACATCAGGCAACAATTCACCTGGATAGGAGAGATAAAGACTATCCACCCCAAACCTTAAAAGCTTAAAGTACTCACTATTGCAGTTATTGGGTACTGTGTTACTAGGGTCTGTTGACGTTTTGAGATAAGTATTTCATAAATAGAAGCAAACTCGTAATATTGAGAGGTTCTCACACCA
>NZ_JAWJYP010000023.1:0-48434 GCF_033063275.1 Nitrosomonas sp. Is37
AAACTTGGATTTACATCGCTATGACCCGTATTATGTTGAGGCGATTAACCTAGAGCAGGAGTTTCCAAACAGCTTCTAAGAGATTAAAAGCTTAATTTGACACGTCCCTCAACTATCGAGTGACGTATACATAGCTAAGGTGACGCAATGTACTCGGCGAGCATATCGACTGTATAATTTGAATCGCTCCTCGCAAGTACTTCTGATATTTCTTCAATGCTTACTCCTTTTTTTATCAGGAGATTTTTTTTGAGAAAAGGAAATTTAAACTCAGTAACAAGGGGCTTCCATAAATAGACAGTAGCATCTATCCAGTTCTTTGGTCTGTCAGTGCAATGGATTCGATTTAAGATGCTATCTAAGCTATAAAGAGCTGAGAGTTTAAAGCGACGACCAAGTAATCGAGAAAAGCCGATCTCATATTTTTTTACTATTGCCATCTTAAATCCCAATACTTCAACTCGGCTAAAAAAATCGGTGAACTCTTCTGAGACTATTACAGATTTTTTACAATACAGAAAATACGATTGCAGGTGTGGAAGAAAATGCAAAGAGTCTGTCATGCCAACGATATCGGCATCATCATTTTCCAATCTCGCAATTACTTTGTGAATGCTGAAAAGCGGCCCCAGAACACTATCATTTGCTAAAAGAAGTGCGCTGTGTGAATGATATTGAGGATACTCTTGTAGTCCTATTTTCCATCCATAAAAATCGTAGCCTCTATTCTCTTTTACAATTATTCTTATGCAAAATTTTGAGAGCTTCTCCAAATCTGCATCTGAGACTATCTCGTTTGAGCTAATGAACACGATATCAAATCCCGCTTGCATTAGTTCATTCAGATAACGATAGACATTCTTCTTAATGATGTTTTTTTCGTCATAGCCACAGAAAAAACATACAGGTCTATCATAATTTGGCGCCAAATACCCTCGCTCAGAGTAGCGCACGATTGGTTTCTCGTACGCTGCTCTTTTTGTAATCATATAAACTGACGTATCGCGCAGAAACTTCAAGTCTTCGACTATCTTTTTAGTGTGCCAAAACGCTGATGTTTTCATAAAACCTGGCAAAAGCTAAATAAACCTCAAAAATTCTATCAGGGGGCAAGCGATTCCGTACCGACACATGCTTGCGCGTGATTCAAACAATGAATCGATCCCAAGTTCCGTAGCGGTTGTATACAGGACCACGTGGCAAACTGAATGTGATTAAAAGTAATCCGCAAACCATGCTGGAAATTAGTGACCCAATACTCGTGTCATAAAAGAAAGGGGTGACTAATAAAGCTGTACCAAGTGGTATGAGAAAAAATCGGCTGGCACGAGCCGATTCAGCTAGAGCAGTAATAGCCACGGTCAATACAAGCGAGCCAATTAAATGATCTGCATTGGCCATGCTTGTTCCTGCATCCAGTGTAATACGCGTAAACATCAGCCAAATTCCAATAGGTAAACACAGTACCAAATTCCAGGGTAAAGTCACGCCGCCCTCCAGTATTTCCTTGAAAATTTTTGATGGTCTTTGTACAAAATTATCTTCAATTGATTCCCACTTTCCTTCATCTGTATCTCCCTGAAAGAAAAAGTGTAAGAGGGAGCGTCCCTGTTTTTTTCTACGATATAGAAATTGACCCGTTGCGATCAATTCATCAATAGAATAGGGAATTTGTATTAGCATTGCCATTGCAGCAATCAAGCATAACGTGCACCATGTTCCGATCAAGATCGGTTGAATGATAATAAAGAAAATGGAAACAATGCCTAATGGCACGATCATAATACCAAATAATATCACCAGCCATGGCATAGTCCGCCAACGCCTTGCTGAGCCTATCATGCCGGTCAGAATTTCTAATGCATAAGTCATTGCTCCCAATCCAGCATCGGGCACTGGCCAAGCTTTCGAAATGGATGAAGTGATTATTTCTTCGGTTCCATTGCGCGGATCTTGCGGTAAACCTGCAAAAAATGGCTCCCATACGCCATCGATATGGCCAAGCTGATAAGCACACAAATAGCGGGATATAAAGAAACCAATAAACGCCGGTATGATAATGGGCAAACGCTGAAACCAGCTAGAGGGTGAGTACGACCAACCTGGCGGTATCGTCGGTCCGGTTTGAGCAGCAACTGCTGAAACACCTGGTACCGGGCGAGTTAAAACTGCAAAACCCATAACCAGCATCCCGACAATTGTGTCGTTGAGATAGGCAGCCGCGGTTGGTGCCCAGAAGATCAATGGTGCACCCAATAACCAGAAGCCTACTGCGCCACAAAGCCAGCGAGCAAAACCAAAACGCCATGACAAAGACATGAACGATAAAATAAGCAGCA
This sequence comes from Nitrosomonas sp. Is37, assembly GCF_033063275.1. Classification (NCBI taxonomy): domain Bacteria; kingdom Pseudomonadati; phylum Pseudomonadota; class Betaproteobacteria; order Nitrosomonadales; family Nitrosomonadaceae; genus Nitrosomonas; species Nitrosomonas sp. Is37. The sequence continues at coordinate 2,340 of NZ_JAWJYP010000023.1, forward strand.
CCACACCGGAAATAACATCGCTCCAAACCATAGCTTGCGATTCGTATGCCAGGATAAAAGGAGCTGTCATGAGCCAGAAAGCCAGGCCTAGATTGAGGAAATGCGCCCAAAGATTTTCGTTATGTTGCCGAAAGTATTCTGTTTCATGTTTGTGTCTGATCTGGTCTGCGTTGAGATGTTTCTCTTGTGCCGTTCGTATCCAGTCTGGCAATAAAACACCGTTTCTTTTGTACCAGGCAACCGGATCTTTCTTCAGGCTAGCAATGAGATTTTTTAATCCCTCGTAGATCCTATGCTTCGGTTGCCAATCCAGTAATTTTTGTGCCCGACTGATATCGAGATCGTAATGATCAGAAGCCAGGTCGATCATAAATGGTTTGATAAAAGGTTTTTTGCCCTGATCAATGGTATCAGGAACGACCGGCTCAGCCTGTTCCTCCAGCCATGCACCGGACTTAGCAATAAATTCCGGAATATCTATCGTTTGCCATTCCTTCTTGCCAAAAATTAGATAACCAATCCGATTTTGCAATTCCTGATAACTCATCACCTCATCCTCGCCAGCGAGCATGATGTTGGCTTGCGGTAATTTTTTGCGGCGATCTACTACACATTTGAATAGATCTACCATGTCTTCTTTATGGAGAAGAGACTGACCGGCCATCAGATCACCTGCATAAAGATGGCTTCTAAAGTTGCGTTCGTAAATTCGGGCTATTTGGTGAGACAATGTCGGCACCGCGCTATCGTTATCATATATACCAGCTAACCGCAAAATGGTGTAAGGGATCTTGTCATGTTGCTGCTTGATGACTTCTTCTGCTTCGACCTTAGATTGCGGATAAGCCCAACGGGGATTAAGGGGCATATCCTCATTGATTTTTTGGCCTGGTACAGTTGGTTCGTGAACTAACATTGTGCTAGAAAAAACAAACCGGTCAACTTCAAAGTCTTGTAGTATCTTAAGTAAACGCTGGGTACCTTCAATTGTGACACTTTGATAAAGTGGATTAGGTTGCCCGGTAAAATCGAAATATGCAATTAAATGGATAACGGCAGCAATTTTTTGTCCAAACTGGGCACGTATTTCATCAAATGCTGATTTGACGGAATCCTCAGATGTTAGATTACAATCAATACTGGTATCTGCTTTATCACACGGATTGATATCAAGTCCAATCACACGGTAACTTTTTCTCAAGGCTTCACAGAGCGTACCTCCGATATTCCCGGAAGCCCCAGTTATAATGACAAGTGGTTTTTGTCGATTAGCCATGTTCTTGATTTTCAATCTCAATGAGTTTTTTATTTTTCATGTCCTCAGCAGGGAGAACATCTTTATGACAAAAAGATAAAGCAAAAAACATAAAAGACTGTCATTGGATGCCAGAGATCTTTTCGACATTGCTTCACTACCACCTAAGGTTTTAGGTATAGATAAAATTATTAGAATATCGACTTTTAAATCAGTTTCGCCTCATGCAGCACAAGAAAATAAAAGAACTCAATCTCTCCTCTCGATAAGCAGTAGCTTGCTTATTTTCAGCGGTCATAGTCGTAAAATTTACAGCAGCGAGATAATTATTCCTCTATTGCTTTAGACTCGATATTGGATTTGGGTCCGGATTACAAGCGACGAATACAGCGCTGAATTCCTGGCCGAGTTATAAACGGAATGTTGAGGTATTTCCCGCTCATACCGAAGTATTTCAGCTCTATCATGATGGATTATAAGAAAGAACTCTGACAGTTTTAATCTCACGTCCCTGAAGAAGCTGGATATCCCCGAGATTCTTATCAGTAGTGGTAATCCTCCATTGGTCGCACGGAAAAAGGGATTGTCGATGGCAATACAATAATAGAGTTCATCCACGTTCCTCTATTCACCTTCCAATTCCTGGGTGTATTCCGAGCCGGCTTCATTTAGCCAGGCTAAACGGCAAGTATCCGTAGCGAAACTCAACTGGTTAGCGGACACATCATATTAAATTTTGTGCTCAATAGCCCGTTATTTAGCTACTCGAATGAGACAGCAGCCTTTAGTTGAGCCGCCACAGATTCAACTGTCGTCGCCTCTATTACTATGTGTGTTTCAGCATGAATCAGCGCTTCCTGGGTTCTCAACTGAAGCTCCAGAACAGTAATATCCGCCTCGGAAGCATCCCTGCCTGCTGCGCTACGAGCTTGAACACGCTGCCTGAGCAATGCTTCCGGCACAGAAAAATCCAGGATATAAAATACTACTCCGCAACGCATAGCAATCTGCTGAAATAATTCGCGTTGCCAACGCGCAATAAAGGTGGCATCTACCAGCACATGCCAGCCCGCGCCAAGCAGTGTTTCGGCAAGTTCTGCTAAATAGTCATAAGTGCGCCGGGAAAATTCCCGACTGTAAATACCGCTCTCAACAGATGAAGCGCTTTTAGCCAGCGCATCCAGTCCAGCCAAGCGTTTGCGTTCAATGTCGGAGCGCAGGCTGATCATTTCAAACTGCATAGTGAGACTCTGGCTGAACACGGTTTTACCCGAGCCCGATAAGCCATGTGTAATCACCAGAATAGGTTTTGCTACCCGAGTGAGTCTGTCAGCCAATCGGAGATGATCTAGCCCTTGCTGCCTTTCATATTCTGCCATTTCTGAAGACAATCCTGATTGAGCAGCACGAATAAAGGCTACTTTAGCGCGCACCATGGCACGATAAACCGCGTAGTAGCGCAAGAGCTTCATGCCTGCATAATCACCCGTGCGCTCCAAGTAGCAATTGAGAAAACGGGAGGCAAGATCATGATGGTTCCGATACAGTAAATCCATATAGCAAAAGGCGACCTCTGACATCACATCAATCCAGCGCAATGCCGGATTAAACTCGATACAATCAAAAATCAACAACTTGCCTGCTTCCCAGGCCATATTGCCAAGATGCAAATCACCATGGCATTCCCGCACATAGCCTTGCGCACGACGCAACTCAAAATCTGGCAATAATCTGTTATGCTCAGCAGCACTCCATTGATGAACAGTCTCTAGCCATTGAAATCCTTCCGGCTTCTCTCCAACCTGTTTAATGATGTGTTCGAAGTTATGGGCAACCGGCTGCCAGATGGTTTCTGCCTTGCCCCATGGCGAATCCAGCAGTGCGAATGGGATATGCAAATGGAAATCTGCCAAGGTACTGGCAATCATGTCGACATGCTGCACCGATAATTGTGCCAGATCGTCGAGCCGGTCCAGGGTTGCTTCCGGATCGAACTGATCCATTTTGACGGCGTAATCCAGCACTGGACCTGGGCCATTGAGACGGGGTGCTGCTGCTTCCCCGTTAAAAGTAACAACTTCAAGATAAATATCCGGCGCCAGTCGGCGGTTAAGTCGCAACTCTTCCTCACAATAGAAGCGACGCTTGTCCAGCGTGCTGAAATCAAGAAAGCCGAGATTCAGCGGTTTCTTTAGCTTGTAGACAAAATCACCCGTTAGCAGCACATGGGATATATGTGTCTCCACATGCTGAATGCGCCTGGCCGGGTGAGGATAACACGCCGGATCGAGCAGCGCTTCAATCATCTGCTTTTGTGCAATTTCTTCTTTCATGACGTTGTTACCATTTATTCATATTTTCCTTAGAGACTCGAATGTCCCTCATGTGCATACATCTGCTCGCGCCTTTCCTGACAGCTCATACATCTCATGGCTGTCGGATAAGCCAGCAAACGTTGTAAACCAATTTCTTTGCCACACTCGATACATTCATTCATATTGCCTTTTTTGGTCTGCGCCAATTTACTTTCGATCTCGCGTAGCTCGTTGATTTGGCGATCTACCCGCACAATGTTCAGATCAACCAGCACATCAGCGAGCGAGAAGTCACAGCTATCACCCGGATCATTACCCATCATGGCAGCCAAATATTGGTTCTCTCGCTCGTCGAGTTCATTGCGGACTTCTTCGAGCAAATCCTGCTGGCGTTCGCGTAATTTATTTTCAATCGATTCAATCTCGCTCTCGGTCAGTTGCGTCATGGCTCACCCTCCTGCTTCCTTGGCTAAAAAATAATTATTTACTCTTAACAAAGAATGCGCCCAGAAAAATCACTTATTGGACTTCTGGAATCAGGTTTTAGTTTGACGTTCTCACCTTCTTTTTTTCCATTTACTTCACTGCCCGGCTCAAGATCTGATCTGTATGTGACTCCTTGCACGCTACTTGCTGGATACAAGATCGCATTTCAGGTGTTTAAGGATGGTATAATCCTATGTTGTAGAGATGCCAACAGTTTGTTTTCCCAGACATTTTCAATGTTGTTATAGATATCAGCGGATAAAGGTGTGGCATCAGACGCAACTGCGAGGATATGACCAAGAGCGAATCGAAATGGCCAATGATCGTGTGATCTGCTGAATCTCATCAAAGGCAAGTTTTAGTTCGAGTTTGCTGCTGTAGTATTTACGCTCGATGGTATTGTAGGTTTCACCTGACAATCTGGATGACACGCATGGTGAGCGTCAACGCCTGGATGAAGCACTCAAGCTCAATGGGTCATTAGCAACGACCTTTAAGCCTGAAAAAAGAATTACGCAATATCTGGCATCAGCCAGATATTGCTTTAGCTCAAAAAGCACTTAACGAGTGGGTTAACTTATTATATTTTTTGACGAATTTCTTCCATCTAATGCTTTCCTTGTTTCACAGGCAAGGAAGAAAGCACAATCAGGTCACGTATAAAACTGATTACACTATCACCCCAGATTTTATTGTGATCCGGTATCAGTTTGCCATCGACGTATATATTGAGATAAGGATTCAGTGGTTGCGTGTTTCCCAGATGAACCAAATCTACATCTTCGAAATGCAAGGTGCCTTCGTTGATTTGTTGTGACCAGGTGTTTTGTAACTGGCGATAACTGAAATCACTGCCACGTAATTGTTTGGTGGTGGCAGGAACCAGCTCGTGAGTGAGATAGGGTTCGAAATGACCGATTGTATTGCGATCAGCTTCGCCTTCATCAATGAATATTTCTTTTGGTCCATCGGCAGTGCAATGATGCCGCTTGAGTATTGTATGGGTTTCAAAAATGGTTGAGAAAAAACGACCTATCGGAAAAGCAAAACGAGTTGCATAATCTTTTTCCGAGGTCAAAATCGCCATACGCGGTAACTGGCTAGGAAAATAGTGGCGGCAACTTTGTTGCGAGATGTCATAAAGCGTAGCAAAACGTATTGCTTCAAATGCCGGATTCATCAGTACCACCAGATCACCAAAACCCTTGGCATCATCGCTAAAGATTTTGTTTGGGCGACTATCAACAAAACGATCAGCCATCACTTGTTGCAACGCGGTATACAGTACGGCACCTCCAAAGCTGTGGCCAATGACGATGAGGCGACTATTACGGGGTTTGGGTACAATGGTTTCCATCCCGGTTTTAACATTAACAATTTCTTCCAGTTGTAGTAATAACTCGGTGACACCCTGCAAACCAACTTCATGAGCTGTATTTTTGCGCTCCCAGAATGTAGTTTCCTTGAGTACTGGAACTTCAATTGATTCACCACGCCATCCTACATATAAACCCAATATCTTGCGAGGTACATGATTGTTATGATTAGCGCTGGCGTTCTCAATGCGGGCAATCTTCTCCAGCAATTTTCGAAATTCCTGAATATTGTTATCGCCGGGTCTGGCATCGTGATGCCAACCATGGATAAACAGAATCAGCAACACATCATCTTTTGCTGCAATAGGATAATAACTGTTGAGCACTGCTTCCATTTGTTCACGTTGACGTAACTGACCCTGATCATCAAATTCAACAAAGCCTAAGCGATATTCTGCTGCCTGGTCGGGTGCATGATGCTGTATGGCACTTTGCGCACAATCATTCAGTTGGTTAAATGTGCAAGGTGTAAAATCGGTTCGATAGGCTACATTTTGTGCGCAGCCATTGATAATGAGAAAAACAATAAAAACGAGAAAAAATCGAATACTTGATTTGCCTAAAATGGTAGTTGTGTTTTTTATCATTTTTTATCTTTAAGAATGAATCCACATTCTCTAATCTTAGTTTCATGACCTGATGGACAATAAATATCCGGAATCAGGTCATGTCTATAACATCAATGCTAATCCCCGGAGCTAAAGTAGGCGCATAACGGGACCTATCCCTAAATTTGATATTTTCACCCTTTATTTTCTGCCTTATCACGAGGACGTGCTCACACTAAAATGCTCATTTATTTAGCCCGCTCGTGCCCATTCAAATATGCCTACAACATATTTTAACTGCGATTTTATATCGATCGATGAAGTAGCTCAACGATTTCAGGGAAGCTATTTTTGCTTTTTGGAATATTCTTGAATAATTGTTCAGCATAGAGTTTAAATTGCTTGCAACACCCAAATAAATCTGATTCTTCAACCGTTGGCAAGCACTGATCAATTTGATGCTGCGGTCAGAAGCATGTACATTAGTTGGGTCTACGATCTGAACTAGGGGCAGGCTTCGCATTGGTTGGAAGACTAGCTGTCATTATTCAAAACATCAGCATTTGTGTTGAAGGAAACTAACGAAATCGAAATAGCATAACGAAACTACTCTGTTTCATGATTTTTCTCCTCCATAATAGCAAGCCTCAGCTCCAATCTGTAAGTTTGGATCAAAATAAGACTGGAAATACCTCAGATAAGCATGAAACCAAAGCTCTCCTTATCTATTGCCTTGGCAAGCTACAACGGCGAGCGTTACCTCCGTGAACAACTTGGCAGTATCGCACGTCAGACCCGGTTGCCAGATGAGTTGGTAATTTCTGATGATGCCTCAGTCGATACGACCTCAACTATTGTTCATGAATTCACACGAAGTGTTCCGTTTCCGGTACGTTTCTTGAGGAATAGCGAGCAACTCGGCTCGACACGCAATTTTGAAAACGCGATACGCGCCTGTCGTGGAGACATTATCTTTTTGTGTGACCAGGATGATAGCTGGTATCCAGACAAGGTTGCGCGAATAGAACAGCATTTCCTTAATAACCCCAACGCAGGAGCTGTATTCACGGATGGCGATGTAGTTAATGAGGAATTGAATTTATTAGGGCTGCGGCTATGGAAAGTCTTTAAATTTAACTCCCGGGAGCAAGTGCAGATTTCTGCCTGTAATGCACTCGGTGTGCTACTCAAACACCCGATCGTGACAGGCGCGACTATGGCTTTCCGCGCCACTTATCGTGATCTCATTTTGCCTATACCTGATACCTGGCACGATGCCTGGATTGCATTACTCATCGGCACTGTGTCATGCCTAGATGTGTTGCCTATGCCTTTGATCGCCTATCGGCAACACGACACGAATCAACTTGGCATCCCTCGACGCGACAGGGATCAAGAAAGAACTTTCGCTGCAATCTTTGGACCACAGTTATTTCGCTGTGAAATGGCTCGCGTGCGTCTTTTGGAGTTTCGGGATCGCTTTCCCATTAGTGAGGAAAAGATTCGCAGCCTTAACGAAGCAATCATCTTTTTGCGTACTCGCAGCACTCTCCCCTCTGCACGCTGGCGCCGAGTGCCGCTGGCTATACGTGAGCTTGCAGCATCGCGTTATCATCGTTACGCCAATGGATTGAAGAGCTTTCAGAAGGATCTCCTTAGGTAGTCCGTCACTTAAAGTAAAAAATACCTACGGAAAAATAGATCGTTAATGTGCACGAGTGCTCGGAGGAAAAATTCTGTGTCGAATAGCTTTACTGCGTCTAAACAAGGTAACAAGCGGCTCGGGTAATCGATCACGGATTGCCTGAAGTTTTATTTGAGAAATAGCCTCGCTCACAGCACGCTCTCCAGCTAGACGAAAAAAATTGTCAAATGAACTTTTGGAATTCTCCGAGCAATTCACTGCCTGCAAGATGGGAATGATAGGATTTGAATCTGCTGAACCCAATGCAATTACGCCCAATCCATGAGTATGAGTAAAGTTGAAACTCACATAATCATCCTTGATCTCATCCCATAATTTCCATACGCCAAAACCTCTTTCCCTCACATCGGTGTCATGAAAGAGCATAACGCCATTGGGAGATGCTTTCGAAAGCCAAGTTTCATAATCATTCTTGACTGCCTCGTAAGTATGCAGCCCATCTATATGAATTAGATCAAGACTGAGATTCTCGAAATCGACTGCTGCTTCGTTAAAATCTTTTCTCAGAACGCGACCAACGCCGTGATATCTGTCCTGATGAATCCGTCTAAAACTGGTATAAACTTTTTCGCCATATTTTCCGGCGTGCTCATCTCCCGACCAAAGATCAACAGCCGTAGGTGTGCAGTTAATGTCGAATTCACGTATTGCTTGGCAAGCTGCAAAAAAACTCGCCCCGTAGTGTGTACCGAGCTCAACAAATGTGCGAGGACGAAAATAATTCATGAGGCAAAACATGAATGGTATATGCCCACCCCAGCTGGTCAGCGTCAGTGTCTCTATACGAGTTCCTGAAGGCTCCAAGAATTTGAGTAATCTAAAAGTTTCATCACTTACATCTGATCGAGAGATCATACTCATCTTACAACTCAAGAATTATTCGACCATTAGGTTTCGATCCAACTACCAAAGATGTATAAGAAAAATAAACGCTCTTTTTCATAGGATTTGAACATACTGAAAGTCGGATCTGCTGTCAAACACATTGACGATCAATAAGGGCAACGCTAAAAAAGGAGAAATTTTTCTAATTCCGGTAACCGCTGCAACGTTTATTTAATTCGTACTTGACGCTCACGTCTAGCACGCTCCTGCGCTGGTCGTCTTCTACTGCCTTAATCCCAGCACAGATTCGGCTTAAGTCATCTGCTCTCCATACACCCAAACAATCCTGGCCCGCTGTCCTTCTGGCAATACCGATTCCAGATCGATCGGCCGTAATTCCAGTTGCGATCGATTCGGCATCAATACTCATGCTATCCCTCTAGCCAACTGTTTAGTTAAAGGCCTTGGATTAGCAGTTATGTTGAGGTTTTCAGAAAATAAATCAGTAATGAGGGTAGTTGTCATAGCAGATAAAAATAATGTGAATGCTTCGCCTCGATAATTTTACTTGCTACTGGTCAGTTGCAAACATCAGTCCACAGGAGGTTTTTTCACAGCCTTTTAGACGAATTCCACTCCAGTTTTCTGAAGACCAACGAGATCTATACTCGTTGCATCCAAACCAGAACCAGCAGCAACTTCCAGCAAATGCGCCTGAGTAAATGTTCCACCATGGTCCACCAATAAATTGACATAAAAATTATGTTCCTCAAGCGAAGGGGCTCTGCCTACCACATTGTTGAAGACCGTATCCACAAAAACCTCATCGGTAGGATTACCCATCACTCTAACTGCGAGCTGAGACACTTCAAGCACACTTTGACCTGAATCAAACAGATTTAGGCCGACGCCAACGTAGTCTGGATGTTGCTTGATGGCAGGTACACCGAACGCAGCACCAATGATCCTGACCGTGTTACCGGCTGCCTCCCCGGTATCGAGATCAATAGCGATATTTTTGTCTGCAAATCGAAAACGTTCGATACTCAACAGTGTATCATTACCATCTGGTCCTGAAATGTTTAAATTGGAAACTGTTCCAGAAACCGAGTAGTTTGCGCGATTACTGCTGTAGATTGCCGTATCGGTACCTGCGCCGCCATTGAGCGTGTCATTGCCTGCGCCGCCATTCAACGTATCATTGCCACCAAGCGCCAAGATAATATCGTCATTTGCAGCACCTGCCAAATTATCTGGACCCTCTGTACCAAAAATAACATTACCTGGCAAGGTACCCGTGTTGCCAGTGAAATTTGTGAAAGAGTTGATTCCAGTGGAGTCATCAGGACTAAGTGACAATTTTCCATCGGTCGGTAATTGTGCGTAAGATATGGTACCTCCTATCATCCCGGTAAAAATTACAGTACCATTGGTGGTAAACAAAAATTTATTGGGAATAATGTAATCAGGCTTAACAAAGCTAAAATTGGGAATAAAGAAATCAGGTCTAGCAGTGCCCAAATCTGCAAACCCTTGGGTCGCGACTAGTACCGACTTTCCGTCAGTCGCTCCGCTGGGTAAATCAGTATTAATATGGAAAGTATTAGTAGTAGCACCATTACTCGAGGTTAGAGAGTGTCCCGCCCAAAACTCCTGGTCATTCGCATCTATTACGAACTTAATAAATTGAACAGATCCATCTGCATTTGAATATACTTGATCAATGTGAGCAATATGGAATGTCATTTTCTTCTCCTCCTTAAATCAGATAATTGCTTCATTCCTCCGCATACCATCTCTCTTCAAAGTCTGCGGAACACCGAACAATTTATTCAAGGAGTTGGGTCCATTATCCATTTCCACCCTACCAAACATATTTTAGAAAGCACATGACTGACGCCACCAACTCAAAATAAAGGTATAAGGTGTTATATATTAGTTTTGGGATCTTTATCCGAGTTCCAAAATTAATAATGGATAGAAGTCAGAAATTCATAGTGGATTTTCGATCCACACGCTGCTGAATTGGTACTTAAAATTTATAAAGTAATCGACTCTGACCCGCTCTTATTTCATGGTTTTGCGGTAATTCAATTGATCTTGTAATTAAATTCTATGCATAGCACTGACTATGTGCCAACATGATTTTGGCTCAAGCCTACCTCAATTGATAAGTAAGTAACGAGCGGACATTGATAAAGGGATCGTTCTCACTGGAAGTTGCCGGAGGACGTGTTATCCATAATGGACTATAGAACATCCCCACACTAAACATAAGCTTGTCGGTCAAGGGATAAGCAAAGCCGGCGCTCATTGAAAACGTCCATGTTTCAGCCTTTATACGATTTTTATTGATAACGCCGAAAGTCGGAGCGTTAACATTGACTTGTGTGTCAAGAAAATTTCCCGCTACGGCAATATAAGGAGTCAACCCCCCTAATTTTTCGATACGATATGCACCGCTAAGCTCAAATCCTGCATAGTTTTGGATCGCCTTATCCGCTGATTTCCCTTCACAGCCAGCAGGATTCTCAGGGGAACCTGGCTCGAAATTCATATCATCTCCAGAACAGGTAAATGCCCCTACCACGTTACCAATCTGTCCATACAGCCGCATCCCGATACGCCAGGAATCATGCTCATACAAGGGGCGCTCCAGCGCGAATGCAAACAGGTTTGGTTTGAGCCCGAAAATTTTGATAGGAGGCACATAGGATAGGGTCAAGGCAAATTGCCATGGAAGTCCAATAGTGACGCGCGGCCGAGCAAAAATAGGTGATTTGTTCAGATCTTCTACCTTCGTGCCACTGAGACCAACCCGTCGTTCCTCGGTGCTGAGTTGGGGAAGCCAGTCCAATTCAAATCCAACTTCGATCGAACCAAACTTTCTGCTACGCGGCACACTGAGTCCGGATAGAAGTGTGGCAGTCGTGTAATAATTCATCGCCCATGCTTCGGGACGATTGGACTCAAGAAACTCGGTATTCCTTATAACTTCCTGCGCCAGCGTTTGACTGCTCGAAAAGATAATGAAGAGGGAAGCAATACAAATCAGACAACGATAATGACTTAGCAGCAGATAGAAGTTTATTAACAGGAAGTTCATAGGCTAAGGCTCCATTGCGCATCGAGGAACAGCTGAAAAATAAGATCGTCATGGGATATAGGTAAATAAACCCTCTTTTTCCTAAAGTAAATATATGTAAAGCCGGGTTGCGCTTAATAATAAACAAACCACAATACCTAATTCTATTTCATTAGTTGCATTCATTATTTCACTTATGAAAAAGAAATAAAATAAATTGGCTCCTGACAAGCATCATCCCAAAGCAGACGTGCGCACTCAGGATGAGTAGAAAAAAACTTCGAGGTCGTCTAATCTGATAAGTTCGCTATTTAGCAACATGCTTTCCATTACCGATATCTTTTACTAAAGCGCCGAAAGAATAAATATTTAATATATTCGGTCACCACCACATAAAGCCCTGTAATGGCCAGAATGGCGCCCAGCACTGGCCCTGGGAGAGGAACAAAGTCGAATAGGGTACCGATAGTCAGATAGGGCAGCACTAACGTGAGGGCAACAATAATTGCAGCGCTCCATATTAGAAATCGTCCCGGTTTACTTTGATAAAACGGTTTGTGCGAGCGAATGACAAACAGAACGAGCAATTCGGTGAGCAGGGATTCCACAAACCAGCCGGTACGGAAGATTTCTTCCATTTGACCTACCAAATAAAGCAATAAACTAAAAGTGATAAGATCGAACACTGTACTCACCAGCCCGAAGGTAATCATAAAGTTCCGAATCAATTTGATATCCCAGCGGTGGGGCGTGCTTTCCCAATCACGGTCCACATTATCGCCAGCGATACCTATAGACGGAATATCGGCTAAGAAATTGTTAAGCAGTATTTGCTTGGCTAGCAGCGGCAGGAATGGCAAAAATAATGAAGCCAGTGCCATACTGACCATATTGCCAAAATTTGCGCTGGTCGTGATAAAGATATATTTCAGTGTATTGGCAAAAGTATGGCGACCTTCATCAATCCCCTGGCACAGCACCTGCAGATCATGTTCCAGCAGAACGAAATCTGCTGCTTCCTTAGCCACATCCGCAGCCTGATCTACTGAAATCCCTACATCGGCGGCATGTAGTGCTGGGGCATCGTTGATGCCGTCGCCGAGATAACCTACCACATGCCCGGTTTTTTGTAGCGCGGTAATAATGCGTTCTTTTTGATTAGGATCGACCTCAGCAAATAAGGTAGTATGTGGAGCCAGATGCCACAGGGCTTCGTCATTCAAGTCTGCCAACTCGGCACCGGTAATGATATGCTGCACCTTGATGCCGACTGTCTCAGCCACATGACGGGCGACGTACTGATTATCACCTGTGATAATCTTAAGTTGCACCCCAAGTCGCCTGAGTGCGTGCAAGGTTTTGCTGATATTTTCCTCTGGTGGATCGAAGAACAACAGGAAACCAACAAAAACCATCGCCTGCTCATCGTTGCGCGTATATCCTCTATCAGGCATTACCGATTTTTGCGCTATACCCAAGACGCGATATCCCTGAGTACTCCATTCGGTAAAGCGTTGCAGGATAATTCGATAATGTTCATCGGTCAGTGGTTCGATTGTCGTGGTTGTCTGAATCTGATCACAGACCTCCAGCACATTCTGCAAAGCGCCTTTACAGATCATCAATGCCGTTGCCTTCTGTTCATGACGCACAACTATACTCAGACGCCTGCGAACGAAATCATAGGGTACTTCATCCAGCTTGTGATAAGCCGAAAAAGCCATGCCGCTTTGCTTTCCAGCTACAATGATTGCTTCGTCTAGCGGATTAGCTAAGCCTGTCTGTAACTGTGAGTTGAGATAAGCCAGATGCAGCACTGCTTCACAAGGGTGGCCACTTGTATCCAACGCTTTATCTAACTGCACCACTCCCTTGGTTAAAGTGCCAGTTTTGTCAGCACAGAGCACGTCCATACTGCCCAGATTCTCGATTGCATTCAGACGCTTGACAATGACACCATGGCTAGCCATCTTTTTAGCTCCATGCGCTAGGGTGATGGTGAGAATGGCGGGCAACAATTCAGGAGACAATGCTACCGCCAGAGCCAGAGCAAATAATACCGTCTCGATAGTGGGATGCTGGAGAACGATATTGATAGCCAGCACTGCAATCACCATTACCACCATGATGCGCACCAATAAAGCACCAAAATGACGCAATCCACGCTCGAATTCGGTTTCTGGCGGGCGCAACGCCAAGGTTTCAGCGATGTGGCCGTAATTCGTTTCACGACCAGTGTGCACAATCAAGGCAGTCGCAACACCACTCCGCACTGAGGTACCCATGAAAACACAATTATTGCAATCGACGAGACTAGCATTTTCCGGTGAGATACCTGGGCTTTTTTCCACGGGGTAAGTCTCGCCAGTTAATATCGCCTGGGATACATAGAAATCCTTTGCTTCCAGTAAAATCCCATCAGCTGGAATCAAATTCCCTGCTGAGAGAAGAACAATGTCGCCTGGTACAATTTCATCTGAGGGTATTAATAGACTTTGGCCATCACGCAGAACTGTTGACTTGATTGAGATCTGTTGCCTCAGTTTTTCTACTGCATGAGTGGCGCGATATTCTTGAATAAAACTGAGTACTGCAGTAATCAGCACAATACCTAGCACAATCGAAGCATCGAGCCAGTCATGCACGATGAGTGCAACAATTGCCGCAAAAATTAAGATCAGGACGAGGGGACTGCGGAATTGATTCAGAAACAGCTGAATCGCTTTGCTGCGCCTATGATCAGCAATGAAAGTATTGCGACCATTTTGCCGCAAACGTTCCGCTGCAGTTGCTTTATCGAGTCCCTGGCGATTGCTGCTCAAGAGTTCGAGCATCACGTCGATGGGTTTACTCCAGTAATTGGATACTGCATGATCATTTTTCATGGAAACCACCCAAATATCTAAATGATAAAGCTTGTTAGCAACAACTCTCAATGCCAAGGTTTGTAGCAAAAAAATTGCCTACTTCCAACACATTGACCCAATGTTTAAACTCTTGTAACTGATGAATTATGCTGCTCTATTAGTGACACTTCAGCAAGAAGATATTTTCCAGTAATTGACTCAACCCACCTTCTCGAAAGTATTAATTCTGTGTTGAATACCGATGCAGAAGTTCACTGACGGGGCAAATCGTTAAAAATAAATGAAATAGTTTTCACAACCTCAGCTCTTAGCATGCATGAGTAAGATTGACACAACCTTAGGATTGTGGCTCCCTTTTTTAAATTCGCAATGATATTGACATCCTTGATTATCCCATCTAAAGTAACGCAGCGTTACTAGGTATTAAAATTGAAAGTCCTCAGAAAAACATAAACAAGATTCACTGCTAACCATGAATAATCGCCCTGGATGATCTACAAATATCCAAGAGCATTTGTTCTGTTGGCTAAGATGCAAGCCGTTAAAGTCCTCACCAAAAAGGTGGACGCAATTTCACTAAAACGTTAATTTGAATGGAGGGAAATAATGATAAAGACAACCAAAGCATTGTGTGCGAGTTTCGTACTTGGATTGCTGTTAGCAGGTACTGCCCAAGCAGCGGAACAAAACTTCAAGGTCATTGTTAACGCTTATGACACCAATATTCCTGAGCTCAATGTCGAAGGGGTGACAGTTAAGAACATTCGTGCTTTTAATGTTCTCAATGAACCTGAAACACTGTCTGTCCATAAAGGTGCCACAGTAAAGATTACCGTAGAAAACAAATCTCCCATCAGTGAAGGATTTTCCATTGACGGATATGGTATCCAGGAAGTGATCAAAGCAGGAGAAACCAAAACGATCTCTTTCGTAGCAGATAAAGCCGGTGCCTTCACCATTTGGTGTCAGCTCCATCCTAAAAACATCCATTTGCCAGGTACATTGAACGTCCTGGAATAATGAGTTAGTTGGAGTCTGTGAAAAAGCATTAGCACACTCTAACCAATCATTTACCGTTATCGTAAGGCCGGATTCAATCCGGCCTTACTTTTTGTACTAATAAATCTGAAAAGCTGTCAAAAAAACAAAGGAAAATACAACATCAGGTTTTTTTATTACCCATTATTTTTCTCTTCCTGATTTTCCCCCATCGTGCTCAAATGACTTACTGATCGCGGTAAGCTCTGCCAGTCGTGCTGCTACCTGGTGATTGATACTGCCTTCAGGATATTCTCCGTTAGCATCAGCTTCACCCGCTGGCACGCCAGTCAGCAATGTGATGGCTTGACCGACATTTTCTACGGCATAGATATGAAATTTACCCGCGGTTGCAGCCTCGACCACATTCTGGCGTAGCATCAGGTGTTGGACATTGGTAGCAGGAATCAATACGCCTTGTTTGCCTGTTAAACCACGTGCAGCACAGATATCAAAAAATCCTTCGATTTTTTCGTTGACGGCACCAATTGCTTGTGCCTGACCGAGCTGATTGACTGAACCGGTGATCGCCAATGACTGGTTAATCGGGACATTCGCCAGATTGGAAAGCAATGCGCACAATTCGGCTAATGAAGCGCTATCCCCTTCGACCATGCCATAAGATTGTTCAAACACAAAACTAGCGGATAGTGCCAGCGGCTGATTTTTTGCATAACGTGCAGCAAGAAAGGAGGAAAGGATTAACACGCCCTTGGAGTGAATCGCCCCTGAAAGCTCAACTTCACGCTCAATATTAATCAGTTCTCCCTTGCCAAAGCGGGCAGTGGCAGTAATTCTGGTCGGCTGTGCAAAAGCAAATCCGCCTAGCTCGATCACCGAAAGACCATTGACCTGACCTGTCACCGCACCTTGCGTATCGATCATCAAGGTGCCGCGCAGAATTGCCTCGTATAGCCGGTCTCTCACCCTATCCTGGCGGCGAATCTGGGAATTGATCGCCTGCTGGACATCACTTGCATGCACCACCTCATGGCTTGCCTCGCGCGCCCAGTAATCTGCCTCATGCAGCAAATCGACAACGCTGCGCATATGTACCGAAAGTTTTTCCGAATCGCCCACCAGGCGGGCACTATGTTCTATCACTCTAGCGACGGCATGACGATCATAAGGCAATAACTTCTCTTTGCGTGTCAGTGTAGAAATCAGTTGTGCATAAAGCATATGGGATTCTGCATTACGTTCGATCGTCTCTTCGAAATCTGCTGCTACCTTGAACAGCTCATTAAATTCCGGATCGTATTCCTGCAACAAATAATAGAATAAACGATCACCAAACAAAATGACCTTCACATCGAGTGGAACCGGTTCTGGCTCGAGTGATACAGTACTCACGAGACTGTATAGCTGTCCCAGCGATTCGATATGAATCTTGCCCGACTGTAACGCCCGTTTCAACCCTTCCCAGGCAAACGGCTGCATCAGCACTTTGCGCACATCCAATAACAAGTAACCCCCATTGGCCCGATGCAATGCCCCAGGTTTAATCAGCGTAAAATTGGTAACCAACGCCCCAAACTGAGCAATATGCTCCACTCGCCCAATCAGATTACTATAAGTCGGATTATCCTCACTGATGATCGGCGCACCTGGTTTTTTATGGTTTGTAGCCAGCACATTGACCTGGTAATTATTAAACGTCTGATGGGTGATGATCGTCATACCGGAAACATTGACGGATTCATCAGGTTTGTGGAAATCATCCACATGCAACACCATATCCTGCTGCACCGCATCGAGATAATCGAGCACATCAGGTAAATCAGCATAGATCGCACGCAACTCGTTAATCATGTGCTCGACGATAGAGAGCATGATATCGCGATTTAGCTGCTTGATTCGCTCACTACGCTCGCGACGACGCTGGGGCAGATGGCTTAGAATCTTTTCCAGATGCGCTTGCAATTCAGTAATGGCAGCTTCTATTCGATCTTTTTCCTCCGGGGGCAGTTTTTCGTATTCTTCTGGTGGAATCACTTCCCGGTTACGACTTGGCGCCAGCGCAAACCCTTCAGGTGTGCGCAGCAAAACGATCTTCTTTTTCTCAGCTTCTTCTCCTAATTCCCTTATCTCCCGTTCCCGCAGCTCATTAAACTCTTGCTGGATGGCGCTCACCTTGTTTCGGTATTCTTCGCTCTCAAACTGCGCTGGAATGGCACTGCGCAAATAATCCACCAGTCGTTCCATGTGTTGCCGCAATTCCTCTCCTCTGCCAGAAGGAAGCTTAAGCACCTTCGGTCTGTGCGGCTGGGCAAAGTTATTGAGATAGCACCAATCCGACGGCTCAGGTTCCTTGCTTGCTTTTGATTCAAGGAATTGCTGGACTAAGCTGCGCTTACCCATCCCGGCTGGGCCAAGTACGAACAGATTGTAGCCTTCCTGGCGAATGCCAGAACCAAAGTACACTGCATCCATTGCACGTGCCTGACCGATAATCTCCGTCAGATCGGGCAGTTCTGCTGTTGTCTGGAATGTGAACTGATCAGGGTCACATGATATATATAACCGTTGCGGTTCTAGCGGGAGAATAGTTGTCATTGCTTTTCTTTAAAAAAATCAGATAAAAATAATGCCACTCTGGTTACACCCAGTCTGAAAGTCTGAAAAGAGTGGCAACGAAATTATCAACAAAATAGCACATTATTTTACTGGATGAATGCTCGCCGCCAATGGCATATCGGTCACTTAAAATTTACTTACTTTCTTGATACTCGGCATCCACCACTTTACCTCGAGGGCCAGACCCGCTTGGACGTGGCTCACCTGATGAGGTATCAACATTAGGAGGCGGCTCGGGTTCTTCCCAGCGAGTTTCTGCATAAGGACCTCCTTTGGGCGCCTGACCTGATTGCGCGTAAAGCGTCGCACCCGCTTCTTTGAGCAGCTTCTTGAGTGCTTCTGCCCGTTCAGTAGCCAGCGCAACATCTTTCTTGACGAATGCTTCCTTAGTTTCACGCAAGGACGCTTCCAGGCGTCTCTTCAGATCGTCAGCCAATTTATCGGCAAAATTGGCAAGCATCTTCTCTGTTTCATAACAGGCTGCATCTGCTGCATTGAGCTTTTCCGCATCTTCACGCCGCTTCTTGTCCACTTCGGCATAACGTGCCGCATCATCCACCATACGTTTCTTGTCCTCTTCCGACAACCGTGTTGAGCCAGTAATACTGATGGATTGTGATTTACCAGCGGCCAGATCTTTCGCTGAAACACTCAGAATGCCATTTGAATCAATGTCAAAGGTTACTTCGATCTTCGGTATCCCTCGTGGCGCAGGAGGTAATCCCTCCAGATTGAATTCGCCTAGACTAACATTATCCGCTGCCATGGGGCGTTCCCCCTGAAAGACGTGGATAGTGACACTGGTCTGCATATCGGCCGCCGTGGTAAACGTTTCCGTCTTTTTTACCGGTATGGGGGTATTGCGTGCGATTAACGATGTGGCAATTCCTCCTAATGTCTCCACGCCTAATGTGAGCGGTGTCACATCTACCAGCACGATGCCGCTCACTTCTCCTGCCAGTACGCCGGCCTGAATCGCTGCACCTGCTGCCACACACTCCATCGGATCAACGCCCATCTCCGCCTTGCGCCCGAAAAGCTCCTCGAAATAAGCACGTACTACTGGCATACGCGTTGGTCCACCCACAAATACGATGCGATCTACCTCACGCGGACTAATGCCTGCATCATGCATAGCCTGTTCGACCGGGTGACGACAACGTTCTATTACCGGCCGTATCAAACGCTCAAGTTCCGTACGGTTCAAATCCATTTCGAGATGGCGGGGCTCCCCAGCCACCGAGGTCAAATACGGCAAACTGATATGCGTGGTCACGCTGCTGGTCAATTCGATCTTGGCTGTTTCTGCCGCCTCTAGCAGGCGTGCTGCTGCTTTACGGTCAGCCCGGACATCCACTCCGGTCGCCATCTGGAAACGCTCAGCCAGGTGTTCGAAAATACATTGATTCATGTCCGTGCCACCGAGCTGCGTATCGCCACTGGTTGCTTTTACTTCGAACACGCCCTTGCCAAATTCCATGATGGTGACATCTAGCGTACCACCACCCAAATCGATCACAGCGATGCGCAATTCCTGACCCAGCCGATCCAAGCCATAAGCCAATGAAGCAGCAGTCGGCTCATTGACTAGACGCACTACCTCGAGGCCAGCAATGCGACAGGCATCCTTGGTTGCTGCCCGTTGATTGTCGTCAAAATAAGCAGGCACCGTCACGACCGCTTTTTCTACCGGTTCACCCAGAAAGGCTTCGGCATCACGTTTGATTTTTTGTAACAGAAATGCAGAAAGCTGCTCTGGCGTATATTCCCGATCCCTGAGACGGATGACCTCACGTTTGCCCATTTTGCGCTTGAAAGCAGCCGCCGTTCCCTCAACATTCGCTGCCATCTGACGACGAGCAGGCTCGCCGACGAGAATTTGTCCATCACTAGTCAGTGCAACATAACTCGGAAATGCCTTGCCACCGAGACTGACACCCTCAGCGCTGGGAATGATAACGGGACGCCCCCCTCGCAAGACTGCTGCTGCCGAATTGGAAGTACCTAGATCAATACCGATGATTGCCATATGACCTCCTTCGTATCTAATTCAGTAATAAATAATCGATACGCTATAACCACATGATACTTTATCGAACCACATTGTGAATGTGTTTATAGTACTAAATGACACCATGCCTCTCAACAACGACGCCCACCGTTGACCAAAGGGGACATAGCATTATTGTTTTACTCAAGAAAGTGAGAGTCAGACCAAAGGATAAAACCGGAACAAGCAAGAATGCGAGCCTTTCATCCCGAGCTTTCTCAGGCGACGTTGTTATAATCGCTCAAAGTCTGTCATTTCATCTTTTCTTCGAGATACTCTTTCAATGCTACGGCATTATTGTGATTAGTATCTCGCGAACTGTAGATCAATGTGACTGTTCCATGATGAGCAGCGGTAACAAGGGATTTCCAGAGTCCTTGCTTGGAATCTAATTCAGCGAAGTACCGTTTACGAAAATCATCCCATTTCTTCGGATCGTGAGCAAACCAGCGGCGTAGATCATCGCTAGGTCCAATATCCTTCAACCATTCGTCCATTTTCAAGTCGGTCTTCTTGATACCCCGCGGCCACAGACGCTCCACGAGAAAGCGTAGACCATCAGCGGTTTCTGCTGCATCATATACACGCTTCAACTTGATCATTTCTCAATCTCACATGATTGTGCACAAAGAAAACAGTTGGTCATAAGCCGCCTGCTCAGACAGCAGATCAATTTTTCAAAACTCCACAGAATACCTCAACATTCTCACCCTGCAATTCACAGAATACTCTAGAGCACCATCCTATAGAACGTCATCATGCACTGGAAGCTGCATATGCGCCACGGCATATGGTTTCCCAAAGTAAGTGTAGTTCACGATAACAACGCCATCGCTCGCGCAACCACATTTTCAACACTGAATCCAAGCTCATGCATCACGGTTTCGCCTGGAGCCGAAGCGCCAAATCGATTCACGCTGATGATATCACCAGAATCACCGACATATTTGCACCAGCCAAAAGGTGCAGCAGCTTCAACCGCAAGCTTAGGTATTCCAGGCGTCAAGACGCTTTCCCGATACTCGCGTGGCTGTGCATCGAACAACTCCCAGGATGGCATCGAAACCACGCGCGATTGCACATTCTTTTCAATCAACATCTCGCGAGCTTGCAAGATGAGAGAAACTTCAGAGCCTGTTCCGATCAGTATCAAATCCGGCCGAGCTGCCTGCGCCTCCGCAAGAATATAGGCTCCTCGCTGCACACCGGATACAATGGGATAGCAGCTTGGATCAAGAACGGGCAACTTTTGTCGACTCAGTACCAGCGCCACAGGGCCGCGATGAGATACGGCAACTTGCCAGCACGCACGAGTCTCGTTGGCATCAGCCGGGCGCATGACGATAAAACCCGGGATAGCACGAAGACTGGCTAGTTGTTCCACAGGCTGATGCGTGGGACCATCCTCGCCAAGACCAATACTGTCGTGAGTAAAAATAAATATGGAATGAGTCTGCATCAGCGCAGCCAACCGTATTGGTGGACGCATATAATCAGAGAAAATCAAGAACGTCGCGCCGTACGGCAAGACTGCGCCATGAAGCGCCATGCCATTGACGATTGCCCCCATCGCATGCTCGCGGACACCGAAGTGGATATTGCGGCCACAGAACTGATCAAAACCAAAGTCGCCATAGCCCATCAGCGTGGTCTTCGTGGATGGATTAAGATCTGCTGAACCTCCGATTAATACGGGTAACTTTTCCGCGAGTACATTCAGGATCTTTCCGGAGGCGTCTCGTGTGGCAATCTGGCCTTCTTTTGTCGAAAAAGAAGGAAGATTCTCGTTCCAGCCGTTCGGCAGCTCCCGCTGCAACAAGCGGCGAAATGTAACCGCCAGAGCCGAATGCTCTTTCTGGTAAGCATCGAGCATCTCATTCCATTCCTTCTCCCAGTTGGCACCCTTCGTTATTGCTGTTTGAAAATGCGCTTGTGCTTCTTTAGGAATATAGAATTCCGGCTCCAAGGGCCATCCGAAATTTTTCTTTGTCGCTTTCAATGCCTCCTCACCGAGCGGCTCGCCGTGTGCACTGGCGGTGTCTTGCTTTGGGCTTCCATAACCCACATGCGTTCGAATCAAGAGCAGGGAGGGCCGAGACAATTCGCTACGTGCGGCGTTGATAGCTTGTTCGATGGCGTCAATGTCATTGCCATTGGCAACCGACAGCACATGCCATCCATATGCCTCGAAGCGGTGCTGAACACTCTCGGTAAATACCAGATCGGTGTCACCCTCAAGAGATATATGATTGTTGTCGTACAGGTAAATCAGTTTACCTAGGCCTAAGGTTCCTGCCAGCGAAGCCGCTTCGGAGGAAATACCTTCCATCAGATCTCCATCCGATACGATGGCATAAGTGTAGTGATCGATAAGCGGGAAACCTGGCCGATTGAAACAACTGCTCAAATGACGCTCTGCGAGAGCCATCCCTATTCCCATTGCGAACCCCTGCCCCAGCGGACCGGTTGTCGCTTCCACCCCAGGAGTTTTGCCATATTCCGGGTGCCCTGGTGTCTTCGATCCCCATTGCCTAAAATGCTTCAGGTCGTCGAGTGAAAGATCATATCCCGTTGTGTGCAAGAGCGCGTAGAGCAATGCGGAGCCGTGTCCAGCCGACAACAAGAAACGATCACGGTTTAGCCATGAAGGATTTCGCGGATTGTGCCGAAGAAAGCGTGTCCAAAGAACGTAAGCCATGGGCGCTGCACCTAATGGAAGCCCCGGATGACCAGAATGTGCGCGCTCAACGGCATCGACAGCCAGAAAACGCAGAGTATTGATGCAAAGTTTATCTAGAGAATTCACACAACCTCCTTTAGGACCATTCTGGTGAGCAGCATCACACCTATGATGGCTCACATCAACACCAACCCCAGTTTTGATATTCTGATGCTAAGCGACGGCAGCTTGAAGGATGTGCTGCACGTCCGGTCTTATTATGCCAATTAATTCAAGTAAGCCTACAATCGCGCTGGCGAGAATAACGATGTATGGCTTGACTGCATTGGCGAAGCTGGTGACTGCAGACTACAAACATAATGTAACTCACGGGAAATAAGAATAATAGTCCCCTTTTATTAAACTCTGATGTTTCAATAGATTATCGAGATACGCTAGTTAAGAAAATACGTGCAAACACATAGGAATAATCATGATTGGCAAGCGATCAAGAATTCTTTTTTGACTCAAGCTACCTCATGCATCAAAAGTTCAGGTACCTTTTTACATTTTAAATAAGGTATTTTCAGCGCCATCATCACTTATTCCATTTCTAAATCAAACCTAACTTTGTCGGCTTCACCTTGCCGTATTATTTATACTGTCTGCGGCTCACCTTCGTGTCATCTTTGATTTAGGAATGGAATTACTTGTGCTTTGCAGCATAAATATTCGAATAGTAACGTGCAAGAGGGACAGCTTATAGCTCTAATCGATAAAAAACTGCTTCAGCACCTTGATCATATACTCATGATCCTGCACGCCAGCGCTTTCCCGGATGCTATGCATCGCCCACATCGGGCAACCGACATCGACACTGCGTATGCCAAGCTTCGCCGAGGTAATCGGCCCGATCGTGCTGCCGCAGGGCAGATCTGAGCGGTGAGAGTAGCGTTGATAAGGAATACCGGCTTTCTCGCACCAACGAATGAAGCACGCAATGGAGACACTTTCGGAGCTATAGCGGCGGTTCGCATTGGATTTGATCACCGGGCCTTTGTTGACGAATACTTTATGATCCGCGTCATAGGCCGAAGGAAAGTTGGGGTGATAGGCGTGAGCCATATCCGCGCTAATCAAAAAGCTGTGAGCCAGTGCGCGCGCAGTGTCCTCGCGATCCGGGGATATCGCGAAACTGATCCGCTGCAATACATCAGTTAAGAAGCTGCCAGCAGCGCCGATATGGCTTTCGCTGCCGATTTCTTCATGATCAAAAAACGCGCAGACCAGGGTACTTTCAGCATGACTCAGCACGGTCTCATCTAGCAAGGCGAGCAGCCCAGCGTGGCAAGAGGCCAGATTATCGATCTGGCTGTTGGCGTAAAATTCCTGATTTCCACCCCAGAGCGTGCCTTTTTGGGTATCGTAGACTGCCAGATCCCAGGATAGTACTTGCGAGGCACTGATGCCTGTCGCCTGTGCCAGCAGCGCCAGAAAATAAGGCTGGGGCAGTTGATCGCTGGTCAATTGCGTGAGCAGCAGTGGCAATTCATTTTGTTTATGCAGCTTCAGGCCGTCTTCATTGACCCCACGGTTCATGTGAATCGCCAGATTCGGTAGACGCAACAGCGGCCGCTCGAAGCGCACCAGTTTATACGCGAGATTTCCCTGCCCATCGACATAGCTGACCCGCCCGGCCAAGCTCAAATCACGATCAGTAAAGGTCGCGAGGATCGGCCCACCATAAATCTCGACACCAAGTCGACCGAGACCATCGCTTACGGTCGCGGCATTTGGCCTGATCCGTAATCCCGGCGAGTCGGTATGCGCGCCGACAATCTTAAAACCCGCTTCGGCAGGCGCTTTGTGTCCTAGCACAAACAACACGATTGATGAATCATCGCGCACTACGTAATATCGCCCGCCCGCTTGCAATTGCCATTTAGCAGTTTCGTCGAGCTGGACAAACTGAAGTGCCTTAATCGCTGCTTCGATTGAGGCAACCGCATGCCATGGGCTCGGGCTGTTGTCGATGAAATTTAGTAAATGCTGCGCGTACTGTTGAGCAGTCATGATTTATAATCTTAAATTCCTCTGTTGAATTTTATGATGAGAACAGCTGAAACCTAATACTGCAAACGGCTTCTGGTTAAAAATATTAACTGCCCCCTTAGTTGCCATAACCAAACTGAAGTATGGCAACGCTTTCAGCTGATTTTGATTATTTCATTAAAATCTAACCCAACTAGTGATACTAAGAATCTCCCAAAATACCTTAATCTATAGGATTCTTGAACAATTAAGAGATTTCAACTGAGGAAAATAGGATAATTCTATTCAAATACTTATATTAGAAACAAACACTTTTTTAACTTAACATAAAGCTGAAAACTTAATCAAACATGCTGCTAAGAAATTAACAAGGAATGCGTTTTAAGTTGCATCAATAAACTAGCAATGAGAGGCATTTTTATCTTTAGGATACTTAATAAGAAATGTCAGTTCAGAAATGTAATGAGCAGCTAAGTAAGTTCGAAGAATCCGTAAGTGTTTCCAAGTAATCGAGATTGGGTCAGAGTAGCCAAGCCAAGATTTCCAAGAATTCTAGCAATCTCTTGCATAATTAAACAAGACAGGTTTGCTCTCGGCCTTTAGTTGTCATTAATTTGTGCGAAATGCCAATGATGCAGAACATTGCTCACTTTTGGCATTAAGTATATCCAGTTTCGGTTAGAAAAGAATTTTCTGCGAGAAATTTATTCGCCAAATCTCGAATACTTAGCCGAACACTTCGCGCGTGAGCTTTCTTTTTCACAATCTGACAAACGTCAGCATGTGATCGATCATTTTCATAAGCGATGTCATAGACAGCATAGCCTCTAACAGGTCTCCCATCTTCCTCTGACAAAACAGTTATATCGCGAATATCTTTACAAGCAAATCGAATAGCACCAGCAAATGATCGTGGTGGTCTATCTGGATTAAGCTTATTATGATTCTCAACTCGATTATTCGCAATTTGAATAATTTGCTCTTCAGATGTGTATTTCAAGCGGTTTACTGACATACCTTTGTTTGATGCATCATCAAATGCCGTAGGGGTTAAAGTGTTTGTTTCTTTGTCATAATGAATAGGACTCAAAATTTGACGATACAAAAACTCATCATTACTAACAGGACCGGGCGAGTGCTCACTCGCGACTTCAAGCTCCCATCTGAGGAGTTTATCTTGTTGAATATCTTGAAGAAGTTTGCATATTTGCGTATTTCCACAATGTTGTGAGAAAAAATCAATACACTTCATGTACTATCAAAATCTATGCAGAGAGCGTATTCCCCACTGGGCTCAACAACTCACCTAATGTGTCAAAAAACCAACTAGAATTGACAGTTGCCACGTCTATCGAATCGATAAATCTTTCTTTTCCCGTTGACCGATCGCGAGAAAACATTGAAAGTGTGTGATCGGATTCAAACTGGATATCGATATACATGAATGTATCATCCCAATACAAGCCAATCGTGCCATCGCTAGAAACCATCGCTTTTGGCAGTGGAAAAATAGCTGGAATCGAAGCAACAAAATCAATAGCTAATTTAATATCGATTGATGAGGGTGTTACACTATCAGGCCCATCCCAACCCGGCTCTAATTCAGAATAACCGTCTAATTGGGAAAAAACATCGCTAGCGGTATTTATAACAGGAATTTCTTCGTTATGCGGTATGGTGAAATCAGCAATGGTCGATCCCTTTATTGTATTCTCACAATAAAGCTCTTTACTTATTATTGAAGTTACAAGTCGCTCATGTTTTTTTGTTTTATCAGAACTCCAATTTGGTATAGCAGTTGCTGGCAAAGACAAAGATGCCAAAAGTGCAACAGTCGATAGCAGTTCCATTCTTTACTCTCCAATTTTGTCTACTAAATGAATCTTTTTGCAGACTTCCTGGGTCAATAAGCTTCTCAAAATGTCTTTATTATGAACATGCAACACATCTTGAACTTTTCTAATTGATTGTAAATACGTTTTGGTTGCTAATCTCAATGGGCTATTTAACGTAAATTTATGAGTAGTAGTAATATGAATTTCTCGGTCACCTAAATTGTCAACTGTATTAACATTTACATTGTCCAAACAACTTCCATCCAGATCATCTGCTAGTTGTTGTATTACATATCCGTGGTGGCAATGCCACAAACCCTTTTGATCAAACACGTTTGGAGCAAGATAGGGAGAATTATCAGTAAAGACCTCACGTAAATTCAAATTTTCCGGATTATCTTTCCAAGTAAACATATCAGTATACTGAAGCGCGATAATGCTTATCGACTTTTCCTTCAGTATCGCAGGTAACACTATTTTGATATAACGCATAACGACTTCAAGTGTCGGTGCCCATCTGTCATATTCATTAATTATAATTAAAAAATTAGAACGTGAAACATTGAGCTGGCTAACAACATTACCAAATTTTCCTTTTCGCTGAAATGTCATACCGCCAAGCTGGTCACCTCCAACCTGCTGATCAGACTGGGTATTGTTAAATCTTGGTCCAATGTTGATCTTAACCACTTTTTGAACAGCAGCCTCTGGAAAATGAGATTTTAGTTCTGGGGCAAGTTTTTGGATCTCAGTCAAAGCGTGATCTGTCAATTCTCCTTGCCATTCCAAAGCAAACACAACGCTCTGAATCGCATGCGATTTGGCAATTGGAATTAAGTAATCTAGGTTCATAAATTATTTATAACAATTACTTAAAATTTGCACAACCTAAGGTTATCATGCAAAGGCTTTCATATATGACTTTCAAAGTTATCATTAATTCAATAAGTTGAAATTGTGTATAAGAAAAACAAATACTTTTTTAACTATACGTAAAGCCAGATATTTAGTCAAACACGCTACTGAGCGATCAAAAAATTTTGTTTTATGGAGTATTATAAAGTTAGCAACGAGAAGCATTTTTGCCTTTTAGACGCAAGATACGTAACGAGGGAACTCAGAAATAGAAAGAGCAGGGAACAGGGAAGCGATTTAAAACCCAGCAAGTTCAAAAAATTCGTAGGACTTTCCAGGTGATCGAGGCAGTATACCTTGGTAAGCAGCACGCGTATAACGCAAACCCATTGTACCGGATGAACGCTAAGATCGAGTACCGAACCTTTACACCACATCGAGGTCTGTGGTGTACAGCACATGCGGCGCATTAAGGAATACGCCCTACGCGCTGAACAAATCAAGTAAAATAAAAATAAGTAGCTAGAAAATATGTATAAATAAATCGACTTCATATTCCACGCAGCCACGCCATTTTTTGCCGTCGACAGGAAAGATGTATTGAACGAATAAACTTCATCCAACAGAATCTTTTAAAAATTCAAAAGTAGCACCCTATAAACCCTTTCTGTTCATTTTTACAGGAGATATTTGATGAACAAATTATTTTTATTGCTATCCCTTGTTGTTCTTACTGCTCTTTTTACAGGCTGCTCAAAACAAGAAGGAACTGCAGAGCAAATGGGTAAAAAAATGGACGAGTCTATAGAAAGCAGTAAAGAAACTATTGATGAAGCTGTTGAGAAAACTACTAAGAAAATTGAAGAAATTGGTGATACTTCCAAAGGTCCCGCTGAACAGGCAGGCGAAAAAATAGACGAAACTGTGAAAAGCCTGAAAGATACTATAGACAAAACTGCTGAAGAAGCTGCAGAAAAAATGAAAGAAACCGGCAGTTCGTTAAAAGAAAAAACTGCAGAAAAATTTGATGAAATTGGTGAGGCTGTTGCTGAAACTGCTGAACAAGCAGGCAAAAAAATAGATGAAATTGTAGAAAGCTTGAAAGATACTTTAGACAAAACTTCTGAAGAAGCCGCAGAGAAAATGGAAGAAACTGGCAGTCCATTAGAAGAAAAAGCTGCAGCAAAAATTGATGACATTGGTGAGGCTATTGAAGAAACTGCTGAGCAAGCAGGTGAAAAAATGGATGAAACTGTCGAAAGCTTGAAGAATACGACGGATGAGGCTTCTGAAGAAGCCAAAGAGGAAATGGAAGAAGCTACTAGTAAGTTAAAAGAAAAATCGGATGATGCTGGTAGCAGTTATTAATCAGTAGTATTGTATTTCCCCTACTCATGTAGGGATCTTTATTGATCTCTTTAGGTTTGATTCCCCGCTATGTACAGCGGGGAAACTTTATTAGCAGGAATAATCTCCTCATTCAAGGATAAGGATTGACGCTTGCGTTAGTCTATAAACAATCAAGTCTCAATTTTCCCAAACCAAACAGACTGCTTAGTCAGAAACTATTCAGGTAGTATTTAAATATTAGGTGTCTGTAGCTAACCTAAGCCGAGCAATTAAGAAATTGTCGGTTTATAAATCAAGCTTACCGTTTTGATTGGATTACAAAACGCTATGCGATCAAAAAATTTGTTTTATGGGATATTAAAAAATTAGCAACGAGGAAACCCGGAAGTAAAAAGAACTGGAAACAGGGATGCGATTTAAAATCCGGCAAGTTTAAAAAGTTCGTAGACCTTTCCAGGCGATCGAGGCGGTATCCGCTTGGGTAAGCAGCATAAAAGATGCATTAAGGATTACATCCTCCGCACTGGTGACGGGTTTGAACGATCACAAGTCGATATATTTACCCGGACGCCCTTCCCGTTTTCCGTGCTGCTGATAATGCTCCCAACCTGAGGCGAACATACCTACTTTGACCGCTTCGGCCACGTCCGGATTTTGGCTCAGATACCAGGCATCGTCGAAATCCGATTGAACAAGAAAATTTCCTTGCGGGAAGGGATGCAGGGTAACCCTGAAGCTTTTGATCAGATCAAAAAACCGCCGATTGTCCTCCGCATTGGGAAAACAGACACCATCCGATTGTTTACTGACTTGCAGTTCAACGGTAAGCACAGTTTCGTCGTGATGGATTACCTTGATATGGCCGCTTGTTTTAGGATCCTTCTCCATTCCATTTTCGGAGACAACAAATCGAACCACCAAGACACCATAATTTTGACCAAAACCATTGAGAGCCCGAAGAATCGGATCAAAACGGTTGAGCCGAAAGGGTTGGAAAGTCACCATCAACAGCAACGGGGGCGGAGAATGTGCCAGAGCAGCTCGGAAACGCTGAACGGCACGTTTGAAATAAGCATGGTCTTTCGCAGAATCCGGTGAATGGTGGTTAAACATAAACCGGACTCCAAACTTATCCCGATAGAATCGGTGATCGCAAGAAATCGCTTCCGGTGACTGCCGTAATTCCAGCGGAACCGGCTCGTAGTATTCTGGATCCAGAAACAAGTTGAAATCGTCTTGCAAGATGTGGGCGGTAATCCCCGGGGAGGAAAAAATCCAATCGAAAGGACCTGAAAATGCGCGATATTCGACTTCCCGCAAGATTTGGGCAGAATGACAAAAACTCCCCAAGGAGATCGCTTGCGAAAATTGCCTACCGGCCCAGAGCGGCGCCAGGCAATTACTCTGGGCAGGCAGAAAGGAAGGATTATCGTCGCTATTGGGTAAGATAGTTTCTATCGGATGAAAAACCTGCATTCCGGTTTGTCCTCGATCATCATTTGCGTAGCGTATAGAAAAAATAAATACCCTTTTTCATATAAAGTGAAAGTATCGGAAACCGGATGAAGTGTCAAACACACTGAAAAACGATCAGAAACTCACAAAATTTGCATTTTATCAGCAACAAAAAGTGTTGGTTTTTGATCCTTTTTGCCTTTCAGACGCAAGACACCTAGTCAGAATATTGAGTACATTCAGAAAACGCATTAATAAAAATGAAAATCAGCTTGGGATCAGGTGGGCTCGAAAAGATTGTGGATTTGTACAAGTACTCTGGGCAGCGCTCGGGCGAGCAAGTCAAGGTGCTTTAGAATCTTTGCGATCATGCTGGACTCCAGGATTGCTACAATGATACTGATAGCTCTGCTACAGTGCTAGCAATATTCGTTGTCGATTTCAAACACTTGCTTGAGCAAACGTGCTCGCAATTGATGTGCACAGCAGCCAAGGAATGTGGCGCATCATCATCCGTATTTGATTTGTTATTTTTATTTTTCTTGCTATCAGGAAACATCTTAGGATGAAGTCCCGCGATCAGCGAGACCAGACTGTAGTACCTGCCGTGCCAGACAGACTACACCGTGCATACACTGAGTAAGCATACACTATTCCCGCCGCCGCGCTGTAATCACGTCGGGCACCTGTTGAATCAGCGCGAGCAGGCGCTGCAACTGATCCAGATTGGTGATCTCAAGCGAAAACTGCATTTTCGCCAGGTTGCTGCGGCTTTGGGTATTGCCTTTGGTGGCATTGACCTTAGTGGCATTAACTTTTTCTCGCACGAATAGGTCGCTGATGTCGCGCAGTAAGCCCTGGCGGTCATGGGCTTCTACTTCGATATCGACGCTGGTGACGAGATTTGCGCCAGCACCCCAGTGGGCATGCAGTAGGCGGGTATGCCGTTCTTCTGGCAGACGAGTGACGAAAGCACAGGTCTGACGGTGAATGGACATTCCGCGATCGCGTGTAATATAGCCGACGATAACATCCGGCGGCACCGGTTTGCAGCACTTGGCCAGGTTGATAAGCAGATTGCCGACACCCTCGACCACAATGCCTGACGGCGCCTTGAGCGGGGGCATGTGCTTAGTGGTAAAGACCGAGGGTGCTTCCGCTGGCTTAGGCGGCGTAGCCTCTTGAATGACAAGGGCAATCTGGTGCTCGCTAACATCGCCACGGCCGATAGCAGCAAGCAAATCCTCAAGATGGTTGTAATGTAGCTTATGTGCCAGCTTCTCCTGATTCATACTGCCGACACCTGCCCTATGGAGTTCGCGGTCCAGTTTGACGCGGCCGACTGCCACATTCTCCTCGAAGTTCTGATATTTGAACCAGTAGCGCACTTTGGCTCGTGAGCGCGGGCTCTGCAGATAGCCGAGCGCTGGGTTGAGCCAGTCGCGGCTAGGTGCACCCAACTTGGAGGTGAGGATTTCTACACGCTGACCATTCAGCAGATGAGTGTTGAGCGGTACGATTCTGCCGTCCACCTTGGCGCCGCGCGTGCGGTGGCCGAGGTCAGTGTGCAGAGCGTAGGCAAAATCGATAGGCGTCGAACCCTTGGGTAGGTCGATCACCTTCCCTTGTGGTGTCAGCACGAAAACCTTGTCCTGAAAAAGCTCGCTCTTGAATTGCTCAAGCAGATCACCCCCGTCGCTAACTTCGTCCTTCCACGCCAGAATCTGGCGTAACCAAGCGATTTTCTCGTCGAATTTGCTATCCGACTTGCTGCCCTCCTTGTAGCGCCAGTGTGCAGCTACGCCCAACTCAGAGTTGTGATGCATGTCGTGGGTACGAATCTGCACCTCAAGCGCCAAGCCACGTGGACCGATCACGGCGGTATGCAGCGAGCGGTAGCCGTTGCTCTTGGAGCGCGCAATGTAGTCGTCAAACTCGCCGGGAATCGGCTGCCACAGGTGATGCACCAGTCCTAGTGCAGCGTAGCAGTCCTTAATGTCGTCCACCAGAATACGCATTGCACGTATGTCGTAGAGCTCATTGAACTCAAGATTCTTCCTGCGCATCTTATTGATAATGCTGTGAATGTGCTTAGGCCGTCCACTGACTTCCCCCTTGATATTAGCTTGCAACAATTCCTGCTTGAGCTGGGCAACCACGTCGGCGATGTACTGCTCGCGATCTACGCGCCGCTCGTCCAGTAGACGCGCGATTTCTTTGTATAGCTGGGGCTCCAAGTAGCGCAGCGCGAGATCTTCCAACTCCCATTTAATCTGCCACACGCCCAGCCGGTTGGCGAGCGGTGCGAAGATACCGCGCGTCTCACTAGCGATTCGCTGCTGCAATTTACTGCTGGCACCGGAGAGATAACGCATGGTCTGCATGCGCTCAGCCAGCTTGATCAGCACCACGCGGATATCTTGCACCATAGCTAGCAACATTTGGCGCAGGCTCTCGATCTGCTGCGCCTGGTCGCCTCTGCCCCCTGATGCATCTAGTTGCTCAATTTCGCTGAATTGGCGGATCTGTTCCATGCGCGAGATACCTTTCACCAGCTCAGCGATGCTGACGCCGAATTGATTTTCTACCTGCGCATACCAGTCGTCCAGATACTCAGGTACCGCGTGCAGTAGGGTGGCAGTGACGGTTTCGACATCCATGCGCATACCAATGAGAATGGATGCCGCGCCTATCGCATGCAGCAGCAAGGGCATACCGGTTAGCGTGTGCTGCTTGCTATACAGCGGCACAGCCATTGCGCAAGCCTGACGCAGCAGTGTGATTTCGGCGGACGCAAACTGTGCGGTCAGTTCATTCAACCAGTTTTCTGTGTCGGTGTAATCTGCGGTGGACTGAAGGGATTTGCTACGTGTTGAAACCATAAAACGCTTACTGATCCTCTAATCGAAATGCTGCTTTGAGCGTCACCCGAAAATGCGCCATCATGCTGTTCACGATTTGACCGACTACCTTAAAACATATTGAAAAAATAAACATCCCTTTTCATCAAAAATGACTGCAACGAATGACGCGATCAGGAAGAACACTTAACCCAGCACAATCAGCACAAAAAATCAGAGAATTAGAAGCATTTTTTTCTTTTAGGTTCAAGATGCCCAAAAGACAAGATCAACCTTAAAAAAATAGATAATACTATTTTTTACTTCGCTTATTCTAAGCGGCAGGAATCAATGCTTCACCCAATCACGTCATGGAGGGTTTCTAGCACTAAATGACGCAGCGCCTGCCAATGCTGTCCACTGTCGCGGACATGTTTCTGATTGATTTCCAACTCGATCCCCAAATAGGCTTCCGCTGGAAATTGACGGCGTAAGTAGGTGGTCAAACCGTCAGCCTTACCTGCATAGGGATAATTACGTCGAATGGTTAAATAAGGTGCCTTTGTTTTGAGGCTTGCCTGCCAGCGGCAGCATAAATCACGTTCAGCCAATCTCGATGGATCATAAAGGAGGCCAATATCAGCGTGACGCACTTCCCCATCAAGCACGGCTGTAAAACTATGCGAAGAAATATGGATAACTCGCTCTCCTCTCCGGATTGACTCAGCGATAGTTTGCTCGACCTGAGTGCGATAAGGCAGATAATAATGTGTCAGAATCTCGCGTCGAATGCTAACCGATACATATTTGGTCGCTTCGGAAAATAATTGCGGATGGCCAATAGAGCGGTTAAGATCGATCAACAAACGGCTTGTAGTCGCAACAAACAGGGAAGCATTCAATAATTGAGCCAGATCCTTCGCCATGCGCAACGCACCACGATCATAGCCGCGATGGCTATCCAATAAAACCTCCAATCCATGAAATAGATGCCGGTACTGAGTCGGGATACGATTACCACCATGCTCGCAACTAATGACAAAATGAGTTGTTGAGCCCAATTTTACTCCTCAGCTTGGTCTTTAACAGATTTCCAAAAACTACCGTCCTTATATTAAACAGATACTCTGCTCGCAATCAGCACAGGCAAGAGGTAAGTGGACATATACTGCTTCACTAACTGCGGCGCAATCACAACTTTTCTTCATGACAAAGCTCTTTGCAACCTCTTCCACTCATCATTTTTAATGATGTTTTAAGCAAAATCAGATTTTTCTTGATCATGCAACAGTATGTTTGACTAAACTATCGTCAGTTTCTTTGGCCTAATATTTATGTGAAGCATAGATTTTGACAATCTTTCTTGGGAGACGATCATGGGCGACAACCTTGCACAAAAGCTGATCCGCTCGCATCTAATCGAGGGGGAAATAACTACAGGTTCAGAAATCGGCATCCGCATTGATCAGACGCTGACCCAAGATGCCACTGGCACTCTGGTCATGCTCGAACTGGAAGCTATGGGACTGGATCGGGTAAAAACGGAGGTTTCGGTCCAGTATGTAGACCATAACCTGATTCAGGAAGATTACAAGAACGCCGATGACCATATTTTTCTTCATAGCGCTTGCCAACGCTACGGCCTCTGGTACAGCCGAGCGGGAAATGGCGTCAGCCACCCGGTACATCAGGAGCGTTTCGGAAAACCGGGCAAGACATTGCTCGGCTCAGACAGCCACACACCTGCAGCCGGCGCCATCGGCATGCTCGCGATTGGCGCCGGTGGATTGGAAGTGGCTTTCGCCATGGCGGGAAAACCCTTCTATTTCAAAATGCCGCAGATTTGGGGTGTCCGCCTGGTAGGCGAACTTCCAGACTGGGTCAGCGCCAAGGATGTGATCCTGGAGATGCTACGCCGTCACGGTGTCGCCGGTGGCGTTAACCGCATTATCGAATATCATGGGCCCGGATTGAGATGCCTGAGTGCCATGGACCGACATGTGATCGCCAATATGGGAGCTGAACTTGGGGCTACCACGACAGTATTTCCCAGCGACGATGAAGCCCGGCGTTTCCTCAAATCACAAGGCCGGGAGCACGACTGGGTGGAACTGACCGCTGACGCCGATGCACGCTACGATATCGATGAGGAAATCGACCTCTCCACTCTGGAGCCCTTGATCGCAAAACCATCGAGTCCCGGCAACGTAGTCCCCGTCCGGGAGGTGGCTGGCGCCAAAATCTATCAGGCTTATATCGGCTCATCGGCAAATCCTGGTTATCGCGACTTTGCCGTCCCCGCTGAAATCGTCAAGGGAAAGCAAATCCACGAAGACGTCTCCTTCGACGTCAATCCGACATCGCGCCAGATCCTGGAAAATCTGGTAAAAGACGGCCATCTCCTGTCTCTGATCCATGCCGGAGCGCGGATTCATCAAGCAGGATGCGGCGGTTGCATAGGCATGGGTCAGGCGCCCGCCACTGGTCGCATCAGCTTGAGAACGGTACCACGAAACTTCCCCGGCCGCTCAGGCACCCAGGAGGACCAAGTTTATCTGGTGAGTCCTGAAACCGCCGCCGCCTCGGCCTTGACCGGGGTAATCACCGACCCGCGGACATTAGGCATGGATTATCCCCGAGTCCGCGATCCGGAACATCCTCTTGTCAATACCGAAATGCTGGTGGCGCCGCTGCCACCAGAAATCGCACGAAGCATAGATTTGATCAAAGGTCCCAATATCCAAGGCCTGCCTCTTTTCGAACTGCTCTCCGACGAATTCACTTTACCGATCTTGCTCAAATTGAAGGATAACATCTCCACCGATGAAATCCTTCCCGCAGGCACTCGCGTGCTTCCTTTCCGCAGCAATATCGCCAAGATCAGTGAATTTTCCTTCGAGAGGATCGACCCCACTTATCCCAAACGGGCACGCGAGATTCGTGACACTAAGGGTCATGTCATTCTCGCCGGAAATAACTATGGCCAGGGTTCCAGTCGGGAACACGCTGCTCTTGCACCCTATTTTCTCGGCCTGCGGATTGTCATCGCCAAAAGCTTCGCCCGCATCCACTGGCAGAATCTTATCGATTTTGGTGTACTGCCGCTTACCCTGAAACGACCAGTGGATTATGATGAATTGCAACAAGGGGACATCCTGTCACTAAAAAACCTGCGCAAAGCAGTGACTGAGGGTCGGGAATTAATGGTCTTAAATACGACGAGGAATTACAGCATTCCGGTCGAACATGCCCTCTCGAAAAGACAAGTCGAAATGCTTTTAGAAGGCGGGCTGATTAACTGGCTGAAACGGCGCATCAGCAATAAGTGATTCTTCATTAACATCACTACGTTTCCTGTGCGCCCCTCGATCGGAGAATAAATCGGAAAAAATAAGAGAGAATAAAGGGTCGGCTGAGGGTTTCTCTAAAATATAAACCCCTTATTTCTAAATCAAACCTTGACCAACGGTTTCAGGTTTCACTTGTCTGGGTAAACAGTTGCCGCTGACAATAGTCACCAAAAGTTTCGCCCTCCATGCGTTCGCGGGCATAGTCTGCCAGCAGGCTGTCGAGTGTGCTCAAGATTTTGGATTCATCTAGCCCTTCCTTGTAAAGGGTATTGAGACGATAGCCCAGGCGGTCGCCGCCCAACCGCAAATCGTAATGCCCCACTGAGCGCCCCACCAGTCCAATCTCAGCTACATAAGGGCGACCACAACCATTCGGGCAACCTGTCAGGCGAATACTGATTTCGTCCTGTGTGAGCTCGTATTTTTCCAGCAGCTTCTCCACCTTACCAATCAGTTCGGGGAGATAACGTTGCCCTTCCGCCAAGGCCAGCGGGCAGGTGGGCAGCGCCACGCAGGCAATGGCATGGGTGCGAATGGGCATGAGTGCAGCTTGCGTTTTAATGATGCCATGCGCTTCTAGAATCTCATCTATCGCCGCCTTATTTTCTGCTGCCACATTCAGCAGCATGATGTTTTGGTTACCGGTCAAGCGGAAGTTGCATAAATTGCTTCTCGCAATAACATCCAGCGCTGATTTCGCACGATACTCCGGATTGTCCACCACACGCCCATTTTCGATGAACAGCGTATAATGCCAGCGATTTCTGTGATCTTGCAGCCAGCCATAATAGTCGGCACGGGTGTTGAAAGCGAAGCTACGCGGTGCAGCCAGCGTAAACCCCAAGCGACTTTCCAGATCGGCTTTGAATACTTCCAGCCCCATATGATCAATGGTGTATTTCAAACGTGCTTGTTTGCGATCGGTGCGGTTGCCGTTGTCGCGCTGCACGGCTGCGATCTGCCACACCGTGTCCAGCACTTGATCCGGCTTGATGAAGCCCATCATATCGGCCAGTCGCGGATAGGTCGCCGCGTTACCATGAGTGCAACCCAGCCCTCCGCCCACAGTCACGTTGAATCCTGCCAGGCTGCCGTTTTCCTCGATGGCAATTAGGCCCACATCCTGCGTGAAAATATCAATCTCATTATGCGGTGGAATGGCGATGCCCACCTTGAATTTGCGCGGCAGATAGCGATTCTGGTAGAGCGGGTCGGGTTCTGGCTCAGCATTCCTGTCCAGACGCTCCCCATCCAACCATATCTCCGTATAAGCCTTGGTTTTGGGTAGCAAGTATTCGCTGATTTTAACTGCAAACGCATGGATTTCTTCGTGGAACGGGGAAGTGGAAGGATGCGAGCCCGCCATGACGTTGCGATTGACATCACCACAAGTGGCTATGGTATCGAGCCCATATTTATCAAACCATTGTAAAGTGGGTTTGAGCTTTGACTTGACGACACCATGCACCTGAATAGTCTGGCGCGTGGTAATTTTGAAGACACCAGTGGTGTTCTCATTCAGTAGCGGTTGCAACCCCAGCCATTGCTGCGGAGTGATATCGCCACCTGGCAGGCGCAGGCGAATCATGAAGGAATAAGCCGGTTCCAGCTTTTTTGCCTCGCGTTCGTTGCGGCGGTCGCGATCGTCTTGCTGGTAGATGCCGTGATGCTTGACGAGCTGCTGATCGTCCGCCGAAAGCTGCCCGGTAAGCTGATTCTTCAATCCTTCGGCCAGTGTACCGCGCAACCCCCGGCTACGAGTCTTGATGCCTTCAACAGGTGAAAGTTTTTGTTCAGTCATAATCGTTTTTATTGCTTATCATGTTGTACCGAAAAAGATTGAATAACGGCTGTGTCAATAGACATCTTTCACATAACGGTTATCATCATGCAATTGGTCGAGGAATTCTTGTGCAGCTTCGTAACTGCCTTTTTTAGCTGCGAAGATTTCCAGCAGAGTTTGCTCCACGTCTTTGCTCATGGGATCTTTTGCTCCGCAGACATAAATCACCGCACCACCGTCTACCCATTCTAGCAATTCACTCGCTTTTTCTTTCAGGCAATGCTGGACATAGACTTTGTGCTCCTGATCGCGGGAGAAGGCGAGGTCGATTTTATGTAGTGCCCCCGTCTCCACAAAGTCGATCCACTCAGACTGATAGAGAAAATCGCAGTGTTGATGCTGCTCTCCGAAGAACAGCCAGTTGCGCCCGCTCGCCCCACGCTCTGCCCGTTCCCAGACAAAACTGCGAAACGGCGCTATGCCTGTGCCGGGGCCGATCATAATAATGTCACGTTCATCGTCCGGTAGTTTGAACAGGCTGTTCCGCTGGATAAAAAATTTCACTTCATTACCTACTTCCAAATCGGCTAAATAGCGTGAACACAGCCCGTAACCAATCTCGTCGCTTTCGCCCCGATGCCACGCCAGCGCCACCGTCAGGTGAATGTTGCCGGCATGCGCCAAAGGCGATGAAGCAATGGAATAAAGACGCGGCGTGAGGTGGTCCACTCCCTCAGCGAAATGGGGCAGAATAATGCCCGCCACGTCGCCGGGCGCATAGGCTAGTGGCTCATCGTGTTCGATTTCGATATGATAGGTTTCCTTGGCAGAACCGCGATCATTGAGGTTGATAATTTCCCTCACACGCCCTACTACCGGTTCCAACCGGGAATATCCCTTGCCAGCAGG
This sequence comes from Nitrosomonas sp. Is37, assembly GCF_033063275.1. Classification (NCBI taxonomy): domain Bacteria; kingdom Pseudomonadati; phylum Pseudomonadota; class Betaproteobacteria; order Nitrosomonadales; family Nitrosomonadaceae; genus Nitrosomonas; species Nitrosomonas sp. Is37. Next base: position 41,555 of record NZ_JAWJYP010000023.1, read on the forward strand.
CGCCGCCGTCTCTACAGTAACCGGCACGCTGGCCGGCTGCGCGGAAGGTAGCGCCGACAATACCCCCGCTATCCATTGCGGGTAATGGCTGGCGAAATCCACATCCAGTTCACCGCGTTCATAAATGCGTTCCGCCTCCAGCTTTTCCATATAGGCATCAAGGTCGCAGGCAGCTTTGTTGTATTGGGGGTAGCTGCTGTCACCGAGTCCGAGCACGGCGTACTTCACCCCTTTAAGCGACACATCTGACCGGCGGAGCAGCTCAAAAAAAGCCAGCGCCGGTTCCGGCGGTTCGCCTTCGCCATGGGTCGCAGTGATAAAAATAATTGGCTCATCACCCTGCAATTCTTTGGCTTGCTTAATTTTTTTCACCGACTGTGGCGAGGCGTTCCAGCCATGATCTTTGGCCTGTTTGGCCACTTGCTGCGCGATCATCTTGGAATTGCCGGTTTCAGTGGCAAAAAATACGCGTAATTTCTTTTGCGTGGTGAGAGTGGCAGCCACACCTTCGGGCTGCACTATCCCTTGCACATAGCCCGCAAACCAGATCGCCTGATCCCGGCTTAGCGTGTGTCGCAATTGTTCCCACAAGGCTTTTTGTTGTTCGGTTAGCATGGGTTATACATCCTATTTACATATCATTCCCACTCGCTGGGATGACTATTAAAATAGTCATTGCTCATTCTTTGCTCCAATAAGATTTCCCTTTATGAAATACTGCCCGCATTCAGTGCCGCCTTCGGAATGAAGTAATGGCATGCCACTACCCTCAACGACATAAAAATGCCAAAGAAATGATGCAATGACTCTCCTAACTCAAATAGGAGCTTTTAACATTAAGATTATAACGATAGGCATTGATTTAGCAAAAAAATGTTTTATCCAAAACCCGCGATTCGATTTTCTTCCCTCTCCCTTGGGTGTCGAAATATACCTGCGAATATAGAAATAAGAAGGACAGCCGTAGGTTTGAGGGCAAATTCGAGCGTGATACCCTTATTTTGGGTGACTTTGAGATAGCCAGCTCTATCCAGGGCGAGTTTGATAAAACTCTAGCCAGTCTGCTCTCAGCTAGCATGAGCCAGATCCTTTTTACCTGCTAGTCATATTCGAGGCCAGCACATGGCATGAGGGCAAAGAATTTCGTTTTCGAACGCACTTATATAAAGGGCTAAACTTTCCAGCGGTTTACCAAGTCGAAAGGGATAGAACAGAGCCTAAAGAAGTAGGACACGAACCAACAATCGATACGATTAATTAACCAGCAAAGCTTTCTTTCCAGATTTAGTTCGGAAAATTGAGGACTTACTCATTCAACCCTTTGCCCAAAACCTTATGCTATTAATTACAGGAATGCCTGGCGTGGGCAAGACAACAGTAATCTGCAAAGTCGCTGACCAGTTGCGGGAGAAGCGCATTGGTGGCTTTTATACCCGGGAGATACGCAAGGGTGGAGAGCGTTGCGGGTTCCTCCTGGAAACCTTTGCCGGACTGCAAAAAACCATTGCCCATACCGATTTTCCTCATGTGCATCGGGTGGGCAAATATGGCGTGGATATTGCCAGTATCGATGCAGCGGTAAACTCCGCATTGGCGCTGGCTCCAGATGTCGATCTGTATCTGGTCGACGAAATCGGTAAGATGGAGTGCCTATCTTCAAGTTTTATAGCGGCCATGGAGAAGCTGTTTAACTGTAGTAAGCCGCTGGTGGCAACCATCAGTAAAAAGGGCAGCGGTTTCATTGAGCAGGCTAAACGTCGTCCCGATGCATTGATGTGGGAAGTCACATACGATAATCGGGACAAATTGCCGCAACAAATACTCCATTGGCTTATTCCATTTCTAAATCAAACATGACGCAAGAGTGAGCCGCAGACAGTATAAAAATAATACGGCAAGGAGAAGCGACAAAATCAGGTTTGATTTAGAAATGGAATGAGTATGCAATGACCTATAAAGGATATTCCTATGCAGGTAACCCTGGTACCATTTGCGGGCGTCTTGCCACAAGACCTGTCTAACTTGACCGCAGACTTGCGGCGTCTTGGCTTTGCAGCAAAGATCGGCAGGACATTAAGCCTGCCGCCAGAAGCTTATCAGCTAGATCGTCGACAATATCATGCCGAGGTTTTGCTTGCGTTGTTACAGCATCAACCCGGGCAACGGGTTCTAGGCATCACCAGCAGTGATCTTTATGCAGGAAATCTGAACTTCGTATTCGGGATGGCGGATCTGGCAGGCCGAGCCGCGGTGATTTCTCTGTGTCGTCTACGTGAAGCAGCAGATGACGCGATTTTTCGGGAACGGGCAGCAAAAGAAGCCGTACATGAATTGGGGCATACTCTGGGATTGTCGCATTGCGCCAACCCAAAATGTGTTATGCACTTCAGCAATTCCCTGTATGACACAGATATTAAAGGTATGACTTTCTGCCCAACATGTCATGAACGGGCAATATTGCAATTCAATAAGCTACCACAACAGCATAGTGAACGTGATGACGCCTGAGTCTTTGGTACATGAAGACCGTTGCTATGAGCCCTTTGCCATGCATAGCCTTTCAATGCACGCCATAATGACCTCGCAAGTTAATATACAACACTTGGCAAATGACGTGACGCTTAAGACCTGCTGTTGTTTTTTCCAGCAACACGAGATTCTGCTCCTCGCCTTCGATCACTGGTGCAATTAATTTGCCGCCTGCCTTTAACTGCTCGATTAACGGCGGCGGAATTTCCGTACACGCTGCAGTGACAGCGATCCGGTCATAAGGTTGCAGCGCGGCATAACCCAACCCCCCATCTTCATTCACCAACACTACATCCTTATAACCTGCCTTTTCCAGATTGCTTTTGGCAAATGCGAAAGTCAATGGATCGATTTCCATCGCTACAACCAACCCTTCTTTCCCTACCACTTCCCGCGCCACAGCCGTGCCATATCCTGAACCTAAGCCGATCTCAAGAAATTTATGCCCTTTGTCCAAACCGAGGGGTTCATAGAACAGCGGATAACTATGGGGACAGGATATGGTTGCGTTCTCACCCGGCAATGGCAATGGCACTTCCTCATAGGCATGATCTCGGTATTGATCTGGAATAAAGTCTTCCCTAGGCACCGTTAACAAGGCCTGTTTAATTCGCTCTGACTTGAGCAAGCCTTTTTTAACGAGCCACTCTATTTTAGCGACTCTTTCTCTGGCCAGTTCAGACTTGCTTTTTCTCGGCGATGCCGGCGGAGGCACTATCCAACCCAACATGATGATCTCCTTCTTATTCCATTTCTAAATCAAACCTGGCTTTGTCAGCTTCTCCATGTCGTATTGTTTATACTGTCTACGGCCCGCTCTTGCGTCGTGTTTGATTTGGAAATGGAATTAATAGAGCAGTAAATCGTGTAAAAATTGACTATATGCTTTCCCTGAGACCAACTGCAATTGGATTTTAATACGACGTCGTTCTGCCTCTACCGCTTGCGCCTTAATCGGATCATACCCTGATTTTGCATAGTCTTCCCAATAGAGGCCGACACCGTGACGTTGCCACGAGGGGACTTGGTCGAAATCGATGCCATATTGATGGAGCAGCGCTTTTTGTTCATCCTTGTTCTTGCCAGCCAGCATGTCGACGACCGTTTCACTGCTTAATCCTGCCTGCCGCAATGTCCAGTAGCACCAGCCATGCAGGGCGCAACGCGCTGCATCACATTGCCGCCAGCGAAAATAATCAATCACTTCCTCACGCCGTTCGCACTGCCAGATGCGGCTGTCGAAGTGCGATGGCTCACCGCAGGCATGGGTGAACACCGAACTGACCAGGCCAGCCGACAGGGAAATCAGTTTTTCGTGTCGCCGGTTAAATAAATCCCAGCCAGGCGCGAAAACAGCAGAAATTTCATCACTGAAGGTATAACAATAAATCGCTTGAAAACCCTGCATCAGCGCGGAGGTCGCTTCGATTATGAAATCCCGCAGACGTTCATCGTAAGGTTTACGAAAGCGCAGAGCGGTAAATTGGGTAAAGGCGCGGCCATCAAGACGAATGACAGTCCACGCATCGGAACGAATGAGGACAGAGCGGAAGGATTCATATTCGCGCATGCGCGTTTCCAGCTCCTGCGCTTTCATTTCAGCTCCAAGGGGCCATAATATTATTCATATCGTCCTTCCCTTTAAAAGTGGAGACATTGACCATAGCATGATAACACTTCCCCATGTGACCCGCCGACAACAGGCGCAACAGCTCAATTCGATTCTGGATCAGGCCCTTCTCAATCCAACTTCCTCGCATCGCCACCAGATTCAGCAACTTATCCCTACGCATAATGTTGAAAAACTTGTCGAGCGGCTGCGCAAGCGGGCCACCATTTTGGCAAAACAGCAGCCTTATCAGAGACAACTGATACTGGAAGCACGCGACGCCCTGATCCTTACCCTTTATGCTGCCGCCGCACCACGCGGTTGGGCCTGCGCCTGGTGTGACGGAAGCTACACTAAGATTGAGGCACAACAACATGCCGGAATCGGCGCTATCCTGATGGATGACCGCGGTGAAATCGTGGCGCGGATCAGTCAGGCCATTGACGCCACGGATAGCTTTAGTGCGGAACTCACTGCGGTGGTTTCAATCATGAACACTGCGCTAAAACACGATCAGCGACAGCTACAGGTCTACTGCGATAACTACGGCTTGATTCAGCTATGGCTCGAACAGCGCAATGACAACCGGCTTGCAGAAATACGCAGGCTTGCCGCTACCCTGGACCATTTTTTACTCTACCCTATTCCACGGCGACATAACCAGCCAGCCCACAAACTTGCAGTAGCAGCAGTGCGCGGCGCGGCCAGTGTCCCCCGGAGGCACTAGTTACAAGAACCTATGATAGCTTGGCTCGATAGCCATACAGCCTGAGCTCGAGTTTGTCACGTACCTGGTCCAAAATTCGTGATCTATTTATCATATTTGTGGATCTAACAAAGTTTGTTATGATGAAAGCCAAGTCGACACAATTCTATAAAATTTAGAGAAATAGCATGCAGCTTATCGTGTTAGGTTTCATTTTTGACGTAATATATTGTGTCATTTCGGAGTTCTAATTCTAGCTAGATTCAGGAGACTCGATGCCAGAGATCAACCAGACAGAACGAGCGCGGTTGGCTTGGCAAGTGCTTATCTCGGTTGCCCGGATCCGAAGCACTATCACCTATGGTGAACTCGGCTCAAGAATCGGCGTCCATCATCGCGCCATTCGATACGTTCTTAGTCCGATTCAGGACTATTGCTTAGAAACGCGCCTTCCACCGCTGACAATCCTTGTGGTGAATGGGTCTGGTCGACCTGGAACAGGCTTCATTGCCCACGATCCCAACGATCTTGAGAGCGGGCTGGAGGCTGTATGGAGTTTCGGATGGCCGACATTGCAAAATCCATTTGACTTTGCGGCGGAAGGTTTGTCATACCCAAGCTTGATAGACACTCTTACTCAGAACCCGGACGAGGCTGAGACGATTTATGCGATGGTGAGAGTCCGTGGGATACAGCAGATTCTCTTCCGTGACGCAGTAAGGAAGGCATACGGATTGCGCTGTGCATTTTCTGGCACTCAATTTCCGGATGCACTCGATGCGTGCCACATCATTCCATGGGCCTATGCCACGCCTCAGCAGAGAATGGACGTGAGGAACGGATTACTCCTGAATCCGCTGCATCACCGTCTCTTCGACAAGGCCTACCTCACAGTCACGACTGACTACCGGATCGTCTATAGGGATCCCAAAGGATCAAGACGCGAACATTCAAAAATTGAAGCTGCCTTGACGATTAAGCTGCACAACCAGCCTATGAACGTTCCGCGTCTATCCAGGCTCCGGCCACTTGCAGAGTACATCCGGCGTCACAACGAATTGATCGATTGGCAGACCGAATGAGTTGCACGCTACTGTGGCTAGAATCTAACTGGTCGCTCAACTCGGATACACAAGTGCTACCGTGCGCTTCGCGCACTCGCCTCATGTGCGCCGGTCAGCTTCGCAGTTAGGCTCCCTAGGAGAAATTTTTGAGAGAACCAATATATTCCGATATGCAGTATCCACATTATCGAGATAGTAACGGCCCAATACCGTTAGCACCTTTTGCTGATCAATACATTGATATTGTTACTCAACTCAGATGGAGATTTTTTGATTTTTGCCGTATTCATCATATTATCTACTTTGAAATTGATCGTATTAATAAAATATTAAATGAAATCCCAAAAGAATATATGGTAAACAGTGGGGAGGAATCGTTAGAGGATTTAGCAAGAATCAGATTGCGACAGTCAGTCCTGGATAAAGATATTGAGAATAAAAGAATACATTCATTTACAGATCAAATGATGGTTGTTGGCCTGTGGGCTATATCTGAACAGTTTATGGCAAAAATATACCGTAGGCATGCAAGTAGAACTTCTGGAGTTTTAGAAAAAGATGTAAAACCTCCTTATCGATGGAGCGATTTTAAGAAGTATTTTAATGAATGCGGGATTAATTTAGAGTTGTGTGAAAACTACACTAACGCGGATGAGTGCAGAGAGTTAAATAACTCGATTAAGCATGATCCAATTGTGGGAGATTCTTTAATTAAATATCAGTTTTTCAAAACATTAATTGGGCAAGATCTCGAGAATATGGAGTTGGATATGCAGCGGTATTTAAATGGAGTTTCTGATTTTTTGGGTAGCCTTATCGAGCATTCACAGAAAATAATACGAGCCTAATTCTAATTTGCGCTAGAAACTGCATTAATAATCCAATCCCAGCCGGTTATACTTTTGATTAAAGCAGGAACATTTTCGAGATCATATAAAGCGCCAACCAAATGATTCTCGAGCGCATCGATGC